>JBOFJM010000219.1:0-6693 GCA_051656825.1 Kluyvera sp. | reverse complement strand
ATCGGCCCTCCTGAATGGTAAAATTTCGGCGTGATCCCTGAAAAGGGGGCGTGAGTATACACTTTTTAATCCGATTTGGGGCTGCGATGACACAACTAACTTACCTCCAGGGCTACCCGGAACATCTACTGGCGCAGGTGCGTACGCTCATCGCTGAGGAGCGTCTTGGTGCCGTACTGGAGAAGCGCTATCCGGGGACGCACGATTTCGCCACCGATAAAGCGCTGTGGCAGTACACGCAAGATCTCAAAAGCCAGTTTCTGCGCAATGCGCCGCCAATCAATAAAGTGATGTACGACAATAAGATCCACGTATTGAAAAATGCGCTGGGGCTGCACACCGCCGTTTCACGTGTGCAGGGGGGCAAACTGAAAGCCAAGGCAGAAATTCGCGTTGCTACGGTTTTCCGCCACGCGCCAGAAGCCTTTCTCAAGATGATCGTGGTGCATGAGTTGGCGCACTTAAAAGAAAAAGATCACAACAAAGCGTTCTATCAACTGTGTTGCCATATGGAACCGCAGTATCACCAGCTGGAGTTTGATACTCGCCTGTGGCTGACGCAGCTTTCGCTAAAGGAAACTGCGCAGTAAGACAATCGTTTTGCCATTCTGACGTGCTACATTGAGTTCAGAATCCCTTTATGGAGCCAGAAGGCGTTTATGATACGTTTCGCTGTTATTGGCACAAACTGGATAACCCGCCAGTTTGTCGATGCCGCTCATGAGAGCGGCAAATATAAGTTAACCGCAGTCTATTCCCGCAGCCTCGAACAGGCGCAAAGCTTCGCCAATGATTATCCCGTCGAGCACCTGTTTACCTCGCTCGATGCGATGGCGCAAAGTGATGCCATTGACGCGGTGTATATCGCTAGCCCAAACTCGCTGCATTTCCCGCAAACGGCACTGTTTTTACGCCATAAAAAGCATGTTATCTGCGAGAAGCCGCTGGCGTCGAACCTGCACGAGGTAGAGCAAGCCATTGCGCTGGCCCGTGAAAATCAGGTGGTGCTGTTCGAAGCGTTCAAAACCGCCAGCCTGCCTAACTTCCAACTGCTGCAACAGTCGTTGCCAAAGATTGGCCGGATTCGCAAAGCATTCATCAACTACTGCCAGTATTCTTCCCGCTACCCGCGTTATCTCAACGGTGAAAACCCAAATACCTTTAATCCGGCCTTCTCAAATGGGTCGATTATGGATATCGGTTTTTACTGCCTGGCATCGGCGGTGGCGCTGTGGGGCGAGCCAAAACAGGTGCAGGCCTCTGCCAGCCTGCTCGACAGCGGTGTTGATGCCCACGGCGTCGTCGTGCTGGATTACGGCGATTTCAGCGTCACGCTACAGCATTCCAAAGTGAGTGATTCCACCCTGCCAAGCGAGATTCAGGGCGAGGAGGGATCGCTGGTGATTGAGAAAATCTCCGAGTGCCAAAAGCTGTGCTTTATTCCTCGTGGTAGCAAAGCGCAAGATCTCAGCCAGCCGCAGCATATTAATACCATGCTGTATGAAGCAGAGGCGTTTGCACGGCTGGTTGAAAACAATGAAGTGAATCACCCAAGCCTTGAGGTGAGCCGCATTACTGCCCAGGTGCAGACCGAAATTCGCCGCCAAACCGGCGTCGTGTTCCCGGCAGATGCGCCGACTGCGTAAAACAACGTAAAAGAGATGTTACAGGCCATTGACGAAATCAGTGGCCTGTCATATTTTGTAACGAGCAAAGGGGAGTAACTTCCTTGTCGGTGGATCGTCATTACGATACGTGCAAAACCGTATCCGGTCGCCGGGCAACGAAAAAGGAATGCGGCAACGTATTCCTTTCTTGTTGTAAGTGAGACCTTGCCGGAAGGCGAGGTCTATGCGTAGAAAAGCAACGGCTATCGTCTTCTGACGTTAGCCGTTTTTTTATGCGTAAGGAATTGAGTTATGAATACTGTCGGCACACCGTTACTGTGGGGCGGATTCGCTGTCGTGGTGGTGATTATGCTCGCTATCGACCTGCTGTTGCAGGGCCGTCGCGGCGCGCACACCATGACCATGAAGCAAGCAGCAAGCTGGTCGCTGGTTTGGGTCACCCTCTCTTTGTTGTTCAACGCCGCTTTCTGGTGGTATCTGGTTCAAACCCAGGGCCGCGCGGTGGCCGATCCTCAGGCGCTGGCTTTCCTCACCGGCTATCTGATTGAAAAATCACTGGCGGTGGATAACGTCTTCGTTTGGCTGATGCTGTTCAGCTACTTTTCCGTACCGGCGGCATTGCAGCGTCGCGTGCTGGTGTATGGCGTACTGGGCGCGATTGTACTGCGTACGATTATGATCTTCGCGGGCAGTTGGCTTATCTCGCAGTTCGAGTGGTTGCTGTACGTCTTTGGCGCGTTCCTGCTGTTCACCGGTATTAAGATGGCGCTGGCGAAAGAGGACGAAGGCGGCATTGGCGATAAACCGTTAGTTCGTTGGCTGCGCAGCCATTTGCGCATGACCGATAAAATCGAGAACGAGCACTTCTTTACCCGTAAGAATGGCGTGCTGTTTGCCACGCCTTTGCTGCTGGTGCTGATTCTGGTTGAGCTAAGCGACGTGATTTTCGCGGTCGATAGCATCCCGGCTATTTTTGCGGTCACTACCGATCCGTTTATTGTCCTGACCTCTAACCTGTTCGCGATTCTCGGCCTGCGTGCGATGTACTTCCTGCTGGCTGGCGTGGCGGAGCGTTTCTCGATGCTCAAATACGGGCTGTCGGTCATTCTGGTGTTTATCGGTATCAAGATGCTGATAGTCGAGTTCTATCACATCCCGATAGCCGTCTCGCTGGGCGTCGTTTTCGGGATTTTGACGGTTACCCTGCTACTCAATGCCTGGGTTAACCATCAGCACGATAAGAAGAACACGCAGCGCTAAGCGTTCTCGCTGGGCGGTAATGCGCCGCCCGGCAATTATGTAAATTTAAAGTTAAAAAATATGACGCATGGCGTAAATTCCAGCATTTTACGCTTCCTCAGCCGGCAACTTTCCTTATACTCAACTAGGCAAACACTTATTTACATCCTTACATAAACGTAACAAATAATACGTCCGCAGGATGGCACATCACATCACTGGAAGGAATATATTCATGACGAGATCTCCGTCTTCCAGCCTTTTCCGCCGCCTGGTGCAGGGAAGTCTGGTACAACAAATACTGATAGGTTTAGTGCTGGGTATCGCCCTTGCTCTGGTGTCGAAACCGGCGGCGGAAGCGACCGGCCTGCTGGGCACGCTGTTTGTTGGTGCGCTGAAAGCCGTTGCTCCGGTACTGGTGCTGACGCTGGTGATGGCCTCCATCGCCAACCATCAACAGGGGCAGAAAACCAATATTCGCCCTATTCTCTGGCTCTACCTGCTGGGCACGTTTTCCGCCGCGCTGACGGCGGTGCTGGTCAGTTTTCTGTTCCCATCCACACTGCAACTCTCAACCGGCGCGACGGATATCACCCCGCCAACCGGCATTGTGCAGGTTATGCATGGGCTGCTGATGAGTATTGTGGCGAACCCTATCCATGCGCTGATTAACGCCAACTATATCGGTATTCTGGTGTGGGCGGTGGGCCTCGGTTTTGCGCTGCGTCATAGCAATGAAACCACCAAAAACCTGGTCAACGATATGTCAAACGCCGTCACTTTTATTGTAAAAGTGGTTATCCGTTTTGCGCCTGTCGGTATCTTCGGTCTGGTGTCTTCCACACTTGCGACCACGGGTTTCTCCGCACTGTGGGACTACGCGCAAATCTTGCTGGCACTCCTGGGCTGTATGGTGGTAGTCGCGTTAGTGATTAACCCGCTGCTGGTGTTTATGCAGATTCGCCGTAACCCGTATCCGCTGGTACTCACTTGCCTGCGCGAAAGCGGCGTCACCGCCTTCTTCACCCGCAGTTCAGCGGCGAATATTCCGGTGAATATGTCGCTGTGCGAGAAGCTCAACCTGGATAGAGATACCTATTCGGTGTCGATTCCACTGGGGGCGACGGTCAATATGGCCGGGGCGGCGATAACCATCACCGTGCTGACGTTAGCGGCGGTACACACCTTAGGCATTGAGGTCGATCTGCCTACCGCGCTGCTGTTAAGCGTGGTTGCGTCACTGTGTGCCTGCGGCGCGTCGGGTGTGGCGGGTGGCTCGCTGCTGTTAATCCCTCTGGCTTGTAATATGTTCGGCATACCGAACGAAATCGCCATGCAGGTGGTCGCCGTCGGCTTTATCATCGGCGTGTTGCAGGACTCCTGCGAGACGGCTATCAACTCGTCAACCGACGTTCTGTTCACCGCCGCCGTGTGTCAGGCGGAAGATGCTCGCCTGGCAAAAAACGCCCTGCGCAGCTAGCCCTTCAGCCCCTTCGCCATCAGGCGGAGGGGTTTTCTTCTTGCTCTTTCTTCTCGACCTTAAAAGGGTCAATGCCTTTACGCTGCATCCGCCAGAAACGGATAATGTTGAGGCCGTTCATGACCAGGAAGCTGCCTTCAATCATCGTGCCGCCAATCGAGCCTAGCCAAAAGTTATGCAGAACCCAGCAGGCGGTCGAGCACCACATTACACAGCGTACCGTTAGTCCTTTGCAGCGAAACAACGCCCAGGTACTGGCGACCGTGCCGATAATCGGCAGCAGTTCCATCGGGTGATGTAATTTACCCAGCCCGAGAATCAGCGTTAGCGCGATAAACACACACATCACCCACAGGCGGCGCGTGTAAACCGACACGATAGTACGAATAACGTTTAGCTCGGCGCTCATTCCGGCGGGAATGGCTCCCATCAAAAAGAAGTGGACGCCGATAGTGGCGCTATACAAAGAGAGCTGGAACTTAAAGCGCCGTTCGTCGCGGTTGATAAAGGTGGTGATGCCGATTAAAAATGCGAGAACACCTACGCCCTGGGCTAGCCAATACGCAGTCATGAAAGAGTCCTTGTTAAACACCATAAAAAAACGGCGCTTCAGTATTTGAAACGCCGTTTTATCGTATCAGATCACATTTTTATTACAATGTGACACCGCTTTTAAAGATAGCCAGTTCGCGGAAATCATTGCGTTCGTTGCAGGTTGGTTTGCCGTTGGCGAAATCAACGATGGTGTCAACAAACTCCTCCAGCAACTGCGGCATCGCTTTACCGTGAATAAGCTGACCGGCATCAAAGTCGATCCAGTGCTTTTTCTTCGCCGCCAGCTCGCTGTTGGTGGCAATTTTTACCGTCGGCACAAAACCGCCGTAAGGCGTACCGCGACCGGTGCTGAACAGCACCATGTGGCAGCCCGCGCCCGCCAGCGCACTGGTCGCCACCGCATCGTTACCCGGTGCGCTAAGCAGATTCAGGCCGTGGGTTTTCAGACGTTCGCCGTAGCGCAGCACATCGACCACTTTACTGGAGCCAGCTTTCTGCGTGCAGCCCAGCGATTTATCTTCCAGCGTGGTAATCCCGCCCGCTTTGTTACCCGGTGATGGGTTCTCGTAAATCGGCTGGTCATGGGCAATAAAGTACTGCTTAAAGTCATTGACCATGGTCACCAGTTTCTCGAACGTGGCTTCATCGCGGCAGTGATCCATCAACAGCTGTTCGGCGCCGAACATTTCCGGCACTTCGGTGAGCACAGTCGTCCCGCCGTTAGCAATCACATAGTCGGAGAAACGGCCCAGCATCGGGTTAGCAGTGATACCGGACAAGCCATCAGAACCGCCGCATTCCAGACCAAACTTCAGCTCGCTTAATTTACCCGGCTCGCGTTTGTCGTTGCGCATCACGTTGTACAACTGGTGGAGATGTTCGACCCCTGCTTCCACTTCGTCTTCCTGGTGTTGGCAGACCATAAAGTGAACGCGTTCAGGAGAGAACTCGCCAAGCGTTTCGCGGAAGGCCTCGACCTGGTTGTTTTCACAACCGAGGCCAACCACCAACACCGCGCCCGCATTCGGGTGGCGTACCATATTTTGCAGCATGGTACGGGTGTTGATGTGGTCATCGCCAAGCTGTGAACAGCCGTAGGTGTGGCTGAAAAGATGGACGCCGTCGATACCTTCGGCGTCGTGAGTCTCTTTCAGAAAACGGTTCTGCATCTGACGTGCCATCGCGTTAACGCAGCCGACGGTGGGCAAAATCCACAGTTCGTTACGCACCCCGACATCCCCGTTTGCGCGGCGATAAATCTGCACCTCGCGATCGGCTGGCTGGGCAACCTCTGCCTGGAAATCCGGTTGGTAGCGATACGTGTCCAGGTCGCTCAGATTCGTACGCGTGTTGTGAGCATGAATATGCTCGCCCGCCGCAACATCGGCCAGCGTATGGCCAATAGGCAAGCCATATTTAACGACGTTGTCGCCCTTCGCGATGTCGCATAAAGCAAACTTATGGCCTCGACTCACCGGCTGGCGCAGGGTTATCACCTGCCCGTCAACCGTCACCTCGGTGCCTTCAGCTAAATCAGCGAGCGCTACTGCGACATTATCCAGCGCATGGATCTTGATGTATTGCATACCAACCCCAGACCTTAGTTCAGTTCAATGGCGAAGTAGTCACGCGCATTGTTAAAGCAAATATTTTTCACCATTTCACCCAGCAATTGGATGTCGGCAGGGGCTTCGCCCGCCGCCACCCAGCGGCCAATCATCTGGCACAGAATACGGCGGAAGTATTCATGACGGGTGTAGGACAGGAAGCTACGGCTATCGGTCAGCATAC
>JBOFJM010000218.1:0-7480 GCA_051656825.1 Kluyvera sp. | reverse complement strand
TAAAACGCCCCGAAAATACCCGTCTTTTTAAGAAAAATAGCCATGCATGCCTACGCTGCATGGCTTTGCATGCAAAATACTGAATTTTCCATCCCCTGCCGCACCAGCACTGGCGCGGCCTGAGCCCTTCCATGCATATGCATTAAAAGCGCCCCCTGAAGCGGGCAGGCGTGGCGGGGAGAGCATTGCGCGCTAACGTAGTTATTATTTATTTTTGGATATTGAGCCGCTTTGTTGAATTGGAAAGTTAGACTGGGCAAATTTTGAGATGGATCTCTTTTACGATCCTCGTTTACTGTATATGGTATCTTACCATTTTGTATGTGATCTAATTTTAGTATGGAGCGCTATATGTTTCACAAAATCGTCAAACTAAATAACATTAAACAATTAAATCATATATCACCGCCCGACCATGGATTTGGGTTATTAAATTTAATTTATGGTAATAATGGTGCGGGGAAGTCAACAATTTGTAAAGTGCTTAATATACTTAATGGAAAAGACTGTTCCTTGTTGGAGAGGTTAAAATCTATTGAGTGTGATGCGAATGACAAAATTGACTTTAATTTTCTATTTGTGGAGAATAAAAAACCAAAGTCTATTACTAGTAAAAATATAGAAGAGCTAAAGTGGAATTTTAAAGTATTCAACCAAGAGTTTATTGATAATAATGTTTATGCGGGTTCCAAAGTAGCCAGTAGTAATTTAAAAAACTATCATGATTTTTGCTTGGGTGATGCTTCAGTTGAAAAGCAGAATGAGATAAATCTACTTAAGATTGAAAATGAAACAAATATCAATTTAGCAAATGTGATAAAGCAAAAAGTCGAGTCAAAATTCAACTCCAATATGGATTTGAAGAGCGTTATTAAAATTAAGAGTAAGAAAAAATTTGACGTGGAAGCAGAACTTGAAAATTTAAACAAAAAACTCATAGATATATCTGATGTGTCAATTATTAAATTAAGACCCAAACCAAAAAGAATCTCTTACGCAAAGCCTGTAATTGATTTAAAGTTCTTCGATATTTCATTAGATAGTATATCTAAAGAAGCTAAAATTAAAGTTGATGCCCATATAGCGGAAAATTTGAAAGAAAGAGATGTTGCATGGCTTGAGAGTGGAGTTGCACTGATAACAGACAAAGAGAATTGTCCCTTCTGCGCGCAACCTCTAAGTAAATCACCAATATATTCGATGTTCACAGATTTTTTGGGTAATGAGTATGATAATGCTGTTTCAAAATTTGAAAGTGATAGTTCTAGTGCTTATCTCAAATTATCTCAGAAGTGTAAGGATTTAGATGGAATAAAAAATATTATAGAAAGCAATGAAATAGCAATAAATACGTGGAGGGATAAAGTTCAACTGGAAAATTTAAATTACGATAACAATTCTATAGTCGAATGTTTTTATGATCTGTTGGCTGAACTCGACAGCGCAGTGCAACAGAAGTTAAAAGATATTTTCCAGCCGGTAGATTTCTCTGCTCTTGAGTTGAAATTTGATGCGTTATTTAATCAGATTGATTTTGATATATATAATCAGAATATTGATAAGTTGAATGATGTAATAGATGAATATCTATTGACTCTAGATAAAGAAAGTATAGATGATGTTAAAAGGAGTATCTTAGATGCAGAAAACTATAAATTAAAACATCAAGAAGATACACTTTCTGATTTGGCGACTTACGCTTCTTATGATAAAAAAAGAAAGGATAATGAAGCGAAAATCAAGTCGTTAAGAGAAGAGATAGCAACAGAACAAGAAGAGTTGATATCAAAGCATAAAACTGAAATAAACAATTTACTTATTGGTTTTAATAGTAACATCAGAATAGTTGAAATAAATAGGGACAATAAAGCGGGAGGTGGTAATACTAGGTTTAAATTTAAAATCGCCTTTCTAGGAAAAGAATTATCTTTAGAAAATGAAGAGGAAAGTAAATTTTTACTTACTGAAGCTATGAGCATGGGAGACAAGTCAGCATTAGCTTTAGCCTTTTTCCTTTCTAAATTTAAAAGTAAAGTTAATGAAAATGATATCATAGTGTTTGATGATCCAATGTCGTCACTAGATAGTCACAGAAGAAATAAAACGATAGTTGAATTATCTGATATATTAAATAAAGGAACACAAGTTTTTGTTTTTAGTCATGATGCTACTTTTTTAACTGATATGAAAAAGTATTCAGGAAACGCATCCTTCACAAAGTGTTATGAATTATCTGTTAATATCAGTGATTTAAATGAATACGATATCAACAGTTCTAAAGTTTTTAAATCGAAAATAATTTATAAAAATGATTTTGACTCCTATGTTAAGCATTCATATGAGCTTGAATATAAAACATTACATGCTTTTGTTAAGTGCCCGACAGAAGAGATGAAAGTGGCAACCGCTAGATTAATACGTCCTATTTTAGAGGCTTATATGAGGATGCATTTGCCTAATCACTTTACAGAGGGGCATTGGCTTGGCGAAATGATTAGTCTTATTAGAGGCGAGACTGATATAAATAGCCCACTATATGATAGCTCAAATTGTCTTGATAAAATTGCACAAATCAATGATTTTTCAAAAAATTATCACCATGCTGATGGTTTTGATACTAAGATTAGAGAGTTAAATGTACAGGAGTTACATGTTGTAGCGAAAGATACTCTTTTATTCATTACAGGTTTTTAACTCAAAGTAAAGTGAGGCTAGGCCTCACTTTGTTCAATTGTTTTTTTTCACATAAGCTCCCCACCATGCCATAAGTTCTATTCTTTTATTCAGGTACGTTGAGCGGTTATAAGCTCTTCGTACTTCATTTTTATCACTATGTGCTAGAGCTGCTTCGATAACATCAGCATTAAAGCCTGATTCATTTAAAGCTGTACTTGCGATAGAGCGCAGCCCATGTGCAACAAGCCTACCTCCGTAACCAATCCGTTTTAAAGCGGCATTAGCAGTTTGGCTGTTCATTGGTTGTTTAGGGTCATTCCTGCTCGGAAAAACATGTTCACGATGAGCACTTATTGGCTTCATCACTTCCAGAATCTCTAATGCTTGAGGAGATAGAGGTACAATGTGCTCACGCTTGGCCTTCATCCGTTCGGCTGGAATCGTCCAGAGCTTTACATCGAGATCGATCTCTGCCCACCGAGTGCCGGAGGCTTCAGAAGAGCGCACAAGGGTCAGAAGTTGCCACTCAATAAGACAACGCGTCGAAACAGACAGATTAGACATAATCAAAGAACGCATCAGCTTCGGCAATTCTTCTGGCCGCAGCGTCGGCATATTTTGTTTTTTGGGCTTCTCAAAGGCCATCCCAACACCTGATGCTGGATTGGCATCAATCAGACCAGTGTTTGCGGCATAAATCATTATCTCGTTTATGCGCTGCACCAGTCGACGAACAGTCTCAAGCGCTCCACGAGCTTTGATTGGCTCAAGTGCTTCAACCAATGTTCGGGCTTTGATTTGCTGAACGGGGATCTCACCAATGGCAGGGAATACATCTTTCTCCAGTGAGCGCCAAATGTCTTTTGCGTAATCAGGGGTAACGCTTTTGCTTTTGAGTTGGAACCAGTTAGCGGCAACCGTCGAAAAAATACTGTCCAGAGCGATTTGCTGCTCTTCCTCTGTGACTTCCGCTTGAACTTGGGGGTCGATGCCATTAGCTAACAAGGCAAGGTAATCTGCTCTTAACCCTCGGGCATCAGCAAGTGATAGGGCGGGGAAGGCTCCGAGCCCCATCATTGTTCGCTGCTTTGTTGCCGGACGTTGATAACGGAAACGCCAGAGTTTTTTGCCGCTGGTTTTCACTATCAGGAAAAGCCCGTCGCCATCATGCAGCGTTAGATCCTTCTCTGGCGCCTTAGCACGCAGAACTTCGGTGTTGGTCAGGGGGCGTGTTGTCCGTGCCACTGTGGCCGCTCCTTCATGAATTGGTATACGCTTTTAGGTATACATCCTACCGTATACCTAAACGTATACCAATAATCACCGGATTTAGCCGGATGTTCTCGGACAACGACAGACACAAAAAAGCCCGCAGGGCTTGTGCCGTGCGGGCTTTCAGGATTTCCCCGGACGTATCCGGAAGAGCAAGTGGTGGAGCTGGCGGGAGTTGAACCCGCGTCCGAAATTCCTACATCCTCGGTACTACATGCTTAGTCAGTCTTTACATTCGCCTGGCACCTGCGGATTGACACGCCACTACCAGACTAGCCTGATTAGATTTAACGCTTCGACCCCAGGCAAGGCGTCCACGCGATCTCTTTTGGGTTTGACCTCTCTTTGATCCCCGTCTTAAGAGCGGAAGCTAGGGAGAGAGGGCTCAGAGCAGGTTATTAAGCTGCTAAAGCGATGGTATCGTCGTTTGCGACTATTTTTTGCGGCTTTTTACGAGGCCAACCGCCCCTCGGCATGCACCTTGGGTTTCGCAAATCCCGTCGAATCCAGAATCAGCCCCAATGTGTTGCGTCGAGTATAACACTTTTATGCTCAGTGATGCCAGCCCCGCAACGGAGGAAATCCATTGGCTGAATAACGTACGCCGTGGGCAATAAATGGACAATATGCGTTGAGGAGGAGCGGGTTTTACGAGAGCGGTGCCGTGTCGCGCAAAGGTGATTCAAAGCCTATTATTTGTCGATGATAATAATTTCTGCTGTGAATAGTTTATTAATGAAATGCTCTCCCTATCTTAAATTTACTATTACCTTTCTATTTATTTTTGCTAAAGAGATATTCAGTATTACTTAAGTGGCTCTTTTAAATAGAGCGGTAGACTATTTTTAGAAAAATGATATCGGCTTATTTTATTATTTTATATTTGCGAAATCCCCTAGCCATTGTTATAGCTTTGATAACCATTATTGTTCATACAAATAAAATCAAAGCAATAACTTGCTGTTTTTATAGTGATTTATCTGTTTTTCTTTATATTTTAATTATGAAATAAATATGACTTATCTCACAATTTCGCGGGCTGCCGCGCGGGCGAGTCATTTTTGACGTTATGAGGAAATAAACATGGCCGAACAAAATAACCTCTCAGAGTCCGTGGACATAATTGGGCGCAAAAATAATGCCGTTGTGCATTATTCTGCCGGCGGCGATAAGGTTATCAATTTATCACAAAGCAGTGTGGTCAAAATTAACGCCTCGCCGGAGTCCGTTAGCTTTTATGAGCGCCAGGGAAATGACCTTATCGTTCATATGAAGGATGGGTCAGTGGTTCGCTACCAGCACTTCTTTACTCTGGACAGCGAAGGGCTGCATAGCGAACTGGTTTTTGAGGATCAAACCGGCGTTCATCACGCTGTTTTCCCTGCGGCAATAGAGGCGGGAGGAGCAACGGCTGCGGCGGCGATGATTGTCCCTACGTTTAGCGACGTGTCGTTGGGGTCATTGCTTGAAGGTGGGTCGTCTTCAATGGCCGCGTTGGGCGGTCTGGCTTCCGTGCTGGCATTGGGCGGTATCGCGCTGGCAGCGAATAGCAATAGCGGCTCAGGTTCTGGTGGCTCGTCATCCTCAGGAAATAACGGCAATGGCAATGGCACCGGAAATGGCAACGAAAACGGTAATGGAAACGGCAACGGTAATGGCAATGGTAACGGAAATGGGGAGAACCCCGGCCCAGTCATAACCGTTAAACCCTTTGCCGGGGATGACATTCTTAATTTCAGCGAGGCACAAAGCGGGCAAAACGTCAGTGGTACTGTCGCGGCCTCGCTGGCAGGCCGCGAAATTCGAGTGACCCTGGGCGGTCAAACTTTTACCGGGCATGTTAATGCCGACGGTAGCTGGCAGATTTTTCTGCCGTCATCTCTGTTGGCATCGCTGGCGGATGGCGCGGCATTGTTTACCGTTTCCATCACCGACAGCGCCGGGAAGGAGACGACGGTTACTCATACTTTCCAGGTTGATTCTAACGTCTCAGGGTTACCGCAAATCTATGCTAACCCTATTGCCAATGACTATAACATTGATGCCACGGAGTCCCGGCAAACGCTGGTGCTCACCGGTGGAACTTCGCATGTAGAAGCGGGCAGAACCGTTACCGTTATCCTGAATGGCGTGAAGTATTACGGCCAAACCGACAGCCAGGGGAACTGGCGTGTTGAAGTCCCTGATAGCGTTATGAAAGCGCTGATTAGCGGTCATTACGATATTACCGTCTCGGTGACGGATGCCGCCGGTAACGAGGCGAGCAAGCACTACGATGTCGCGCTGAAAACCAGCCTGCCAACGTTGACCGTGCTGCCGTTGACCGGTGATGACACGATCACCAGCGCCGAGCAGCAGACCAGCCAGTTGCTCAAAGGTACTAGCGCCAACGCCGAGCCTGGCAGCAAAGTGATGGTCACTATCAATGGCATCACCTATACCGGCACGGTGGGGAGCGACGGCAGTTGGTCTATTCTACTGCCTTCGGCGGCGATGAAAGCGTTGACGCCGGGGCAAGATACGTTGGTGGTTACGCTCACCGATGCGATGGGCCAGACGGTAACGAATAACCATACGGTCACGGTGAACAGTGGCGACAGTACGGCAATCGCGATTATCTCTACCGATGACTACCTGAATGCAGCCGAGTCGGCAGTGCCGCTGGAAATCCGTGGGACCAGCGTGGGATATACGGTCGGTGTGGTTATTACCGTGATGCTTAACGGGAAAAGCTATCCTGCGACAATTGACCCCGCAGGTAACTGGAGCGTGCTGATACCGGTTATCGATCTCGCGCAGTTGCCGGACGGTATTCAGCACGTTACGGCGACGATGACGGGAGGCGCATCGGGGACGGTGACGGATACGCGTGATATGACCGTGATTATCCATAATCTCCCGGCGCCTGGCCTGAATACGCCTTTTAGCGACGGTATTCTGAATGCCAATGAAGCGGCGCAAACCCAACTGCTGAGCGGCAACACGGGAGTGACCGGTGCTGGGCAGTCGGTGCGCGTACAGGTTGGAGATAAAACGTATCTGGCGACGGTTAATGCCAACGGTGACTGGCAGGTCAACGTGCCGTCGGCGAATTTACAAAACCTGCCGCAGGGCAGTAACACCATTATTGTGACCGCAACGGATGCGGCAGGTAACCAAAACACGCTTCAGAATACGGTAACGGTAGATACCCTGCCGCCAACGCTGAGCGTGCTGCCGTTTACCGGCGACAATATTCTTAACGCGACCGAAATGCTGACTGACCAGCAGTTGTCTGGGTTAGCATCTTCGGCGGATGCGGGTCGTCCGGTCACGGTGACGTTGAATAATATTGTGTACGCAACCACGGTGGGACCTGATGGCAAATGGTCGGTGACTATTCCAGCCTCTGACCTCCAGCATCTGCCTGCCGGAAGCAACACGATATCGGTCACTGTCACCGATGCCGCAGGCAATCCCAGCAGCGCAAAAGATGTGATCAGCGTAAAAACGACGATGCCGACGCTCACCGTTGCGCCGTTAACGGGTGACG
>JBOFJM010000217.1:0-2495 GCA_051656825.1 Kluyvera sp. | reverse complement strand
GGCTTCCAGCGCCTGGATAACCGGCATCAATGCTTGGGTGATCAGCTTGTCCAGTCGCTCGGCTACGGGTTTTTGGCTGGCACGCAGGTCATGACGCACGTCTACCCAGAAACATGCCGCTCGCCCGGTTTCATGAAACTCAACTCGAAAATGTTCAGGCGAGAGGGAGATGGCCGACTCTTCTGTCAGCAGGGCTAGCATCAGCGGGGGAACCAGCAGGCCGATATACCACTGTGCCCACAGCGAAATCAGCGGTTTATTTTCCCGTGGCAGCGTGGGTTGGTTGCGGTAGATATGGTCAGAGTACACAGCTAGCAGAGAACGTAATTCCATGGGGTGCGCCCATTCAGCCAGCGTTTTAGCACGCTCCGGTGCGGTTTCATCAAGGCGAAACAGCTCCAGCATATGCGGCCGTAGTTCAGCAATTTTTGCGCGTACCGATTCGGCAAACGTGCTTTCCGTGGTGGGAAGCGGCGTACGCCAGATAAGGTCATCAGCAATCGGAGCGGAGCGGTAAGCCATAGGATTAGCTAGATACAAATCTAAATGATAATGATTGGCAATCCTGGCTATAGATAAAAGCGAGCGCAAGAGGTTTGTCTCTTGAGCCCGTTTTTTGTGACCTTATACGGTGGCAACTTCATCACTGGTAAGAATGTGATTACGCCCCTTGTTTTTGGCCTCATAAAGCGCTTTATCCGCATTTTCCATGGCGGAATCGATGTTGTTATCCTGAAGCGGAGCCACACCGATGCTGACGGTAACGTGGGTTGCGACCTTGGCATTGAACATATGTGGGATTTTTAAATCGTAGACCTGTAGGCGAATACGTTCGGCAATTTGCATGGCGGTTGGCATATCACAGTGCGGCAGAACCACGACAAATTCTTCGCCGCCAAAGCGGGTCACAATATCACGCGAGCGCACTGCATTGCGGATAGCGGCAGAGACACGTATCAGCGCCTGGTCACCCATCATGTGACCATAATGGTCGTTGTAAGCCTTGAAGTGGTCAATATCTAATAGCAAAACGGAATGATGGCCTGGCCCGGTTGATCTTAGTGAGTCCAGGCGGAACTGGAACCCTCGCCGGTTATACAGGCCGGTGAGGGGGTCAAGCATACTTAGCCCGTTTAGCGTCTCTCGTTCTTCGAGCAGTTTATACATCAGTCCCTGAGCGAAATTATCGTTACGTCGCTGAATAACATACTGGATAGCAATACCGATTAACGGCAAAGCAAAACAGTAGGCCATACGCCACCACTGGTCTGTTCCGCTGGTTACCAGGCAAATAATAAACGTAGGCAATGAATGTAATGTAAAGGCGATAATATTATTTGAAAATGCGATCGTACCGACAAATAACACACTGAATAATGCGACTAGCTGGAAGTTGTCATTGGGTGAATCAAGAGTCTGAGTTTTACTTAAAATATGCCAAGCCCACATGCAGCCGAAAGCCGCCGAAATTATCGGGACATTCAAACGGATACGTGCATTTCGCCAGTTCCATAGCAACAATACTCCGCTACTTATCGCAATCAGTATTGCGGGCAGAGGGAAAATATTGGTGTCATATATTGGGCTGAAGACAGACAGCACCGATGAAACCAGATTTAAAAACAAAAACAGCCGGAACGTGAGCTGATATTTTTGTGCACGCAGTGTGCGCCAGGATTGTACTGTCATTGTTTGAAGTTGTAGTCAGCCTTAAATAAGTAAGTGCATCAAAAGCAAGAATAATGCATGAGGTGATACGCACATCTTTTTATATTAGACATAGTATTATTCTGTACAATTTATCACCATACAATATACATGTCATTAATGAATATGAAACCTTAGCTCATGAGCAGACAAATGACAAAAAATGCCATATGATATTGGTAATCATTATCATTTAAAGAGGCGAAATCATGTTGCGGAGAACGTTGGGCAGTGGTTGGGGGGTTCTGATTCCTGGCCTGACCATTGCGATACTGAGCACCTTGGGGCTGTCAATGGATGTCTGGCGCGGGGTGATTATGTGCGGTCTGCTGCTGAGTGGTGGAATGATCTGGCATCGTCAATTACGCCATTTCGTGCTGTTGCCATCATGCATAGCATTGATTGGCGGCATCGTCTTGATAGGTATGAATGTCAAGCTAATGGGATAAATAGAGGAAGGTATATCTCAGAAAGGACGAGGAAACTGGTGCGAGGGGGGGGACTTGAACCCCCACGTCCGTAAGGACACTAACACCTGAAGCTAGCGCGTCTACCAATTCCGCCACCTTCGCATACCATCGATACTTAAAAAGTATCGTTACCACGGAGGCGCATTCTAGTGGTTTTACGCTTGGCGTCAATAGTTAATTGTAGAACTCAGCGCGAATGCTGAAAAAAAGGCGTTTATCTGGCTTTGGGCATTTTATACAGGCCGGATAAGCGATAGCGCTACCCGGCACTGCGAGCGCTAATGCCGGATGACGGCGTAACCGACTTATCCGGCCAGC
>JBOFJM010000216.1:0-3938 GCA_051656825.1 Kluyvera sp. | reverse complement strand
TCAGTATACGATCTACACTGGAAAAATATTTCTCATGTTGAAAGCCACTGGCGATGACATTGAGTGTCCGGTCAATATGGGATTCATGACTGTTTTCATCGTGAGCGAAAATAGTCTCTGGATGGCCAAACAGCAGTTCATGCATCTGTAATAGCATCGGTCTGTAGGATATTGTCATGCCAAGGTTATAGGCACGTTCCAGTATAAATTGCCCCGTCGCATTAAGTTCGCCGTGTTCTACCCATCCTTTGAGGGAAAATAATTCATTGACGGCCGCTAATAATTCGCCAGAAAGCGTTTCGGCTAATACTGTCGATGTTATAGCCAAATCACCGATGTTTTTTTTCAATACTATCAGTAGCGGTGCTATCATCGGGCCATCAAGCAAGTCTTGTTCTATTGGGTCGTCGGTGGCTTTTTTATTCCGTCGAATATTTTCAATCCATGCTTTGAGCAGGCTTATATGTTCATTATTTAAAGGGGAGCTAAGAATATTGGAGTGGTAGGGCTGGATTAGCGCGTCATCAACCTTATCGATAAAGGATAAAAAACGATCTCGTTGAATGAGTTGAATGTGATTGTTGGTAATTGAAATCCAGCCTAAAGATTCAAGTGTTTTCAGCGCTGCATGAAAATTACCAGAGTTTGCCGATAACTGTTGCTCAAGCTTGTTTATATCAATATTGTTTTGGGTTTTTAATATTGTGGGGAAAGGCGTAGATTTTAATGTATGCACTATGGGAATAAAAACATACCCATGAGCATAAATATTGATAATCTCCAGCATATAAGTCACCTCATCAAGTACTAAAATTTAGCCTTAAGAAGTTTAGTTGGGATTTTCGCTAACGCGATCCAGAAGCGTAAAAAATTGTAGCCAACGGTGATGTATCACGCGAGCTATGGTGGCAAGAGCTAGTGAGGTCACTGAGGTGCTCAGATTTTGCGCGGTTAGATCGAGCTGACTTAAAAAATTAATTTGCAATGAGGGTTATAATATTTTGTCGATCGTTATAATAACGTCCCTCAATAATTGTACCGGCCGGTATCTGCTGTGTAAGTGCTTGCGTGAGACGTAAGGAAAATCGTTGATAATGCTCATCTATCTTTATGATTTCAGCATAGGAGAAGTCGAAAAAATATTTTACTGTTGGCCATAACGCTTTAAATAAGCTTTCTTTGCCTGAAAAAGAGATGGCTAATGCCAAATCGTAAAGTAGCGGTAATGTATTTAAATACTCTCTTTTCGCTGGGGGGGTAAACTCTTTCGCCAGAGGCATAAAAGTATCTTGCCTTCTTTTTTTCTACATCAATACCTATAAAACTAAATAGTTATCGCTGTGGTAGATAATGCCGGAAAATGTATTGGTGGATGATTAATCTCGATATCCAGATTAAATCTGGCGATAAAACTGGTGTTATTCTTTGGCATGAATGGCTCCTCTTATCATCACCATTATTTGATACGGCGTGCAGTATTATGCTGAAAATCAGTCAGGACACAAACCGCTGGACTTTTTATGGGACTACACTCATCAACGCCATAAACAGGAGAACCTTTACTTTCCATAGCGGGATTATATAAGACGCCATGAAAAAAAATCCACGCAATGGCGTGGATTTTATCGGGGAGTGTGGCTTCATGAGATTCAACGAAACCTCATGAGACAACAAATTTTATTTAGACGTTAAACAGGAAGTTCATCACATCGCCATCTTTCACGATGTAATCCTTACCTTCCGCACGCATTTTGCCGGCTTCTTTCACGCCTTGCTCACCTTTGTAGGTGATGAAGTCTTCAAACGCGATGGTCTGAGCACGGATAAAGCCTTTTTCGAAGTCGGTATGGATTTTACCGGCGGCCTGTGGAGCGGTTGCGCCGACAGGAATCGTCCATGCACGAACTTCTTTCACACCAGCGGTGAAGTAAGTTTGCAGGTTCAACAGTTCATAACCTGCGCGAATCACACGGTTCAGACCTGGTTCTTCGAGGCCCATTTCAGCCATGAATTCATCACGGTCAGCATCGTCCAGCTCAGCGATATCTGCTTCAATAGCCGCACAAACTGGAACCACCACAGAACCTTCTTTTGCGGCGATAGCGCGAACCTGGTCGAGGTATGGATTATTTTCAAAACCATCTTCATTGACGTTAGCAATGTACATGGTTGGTTTCAGCGTCAGGAAGCTCAGGTACTTAATCGCCGCCTTGTCTTCATCGGTCAGCGTGGTCAGTGTGCGCAGCATACCGGCGTTTTCAAGCTGTGGCAGGCATTTTTCCAGTGCCGCTTGCTCCGCTTTCGCGTCTTTATCACCGCCTTTGGCTTTTTTCTGTACGCGGTGCAGGGCGCGTTCACAGGTGTCCAGGTCAGACAGCGCCAGTTCGGTGTTAATAACATCGATGTCGTCAGCCGGGTCAACTTTATTGTTAACATGGATGATGTTGTCGTTTTCAAAGCAACGCACAACGTGACCGATAGCTTCTGTTTCGCGAATGTTGGTCAGGAACTGGTTGCCCAGGCCTTCACCTTTAGATGCGCCTTTTACCAGGCCCGCGATATCCACGAATTCCATGGTCGTTGGCAGGATGCGCTGAGGTTTTACGATTTCCGCCAGTTGGTCCAGACGCGGATCGGGCATCGGGACAACACCCGTGTTCGGCTCAATAGTACAGAACGGGAAGTTTGCCGCTTCAATACCTGCTTTAGTGAGCGCATTGAACAGGGTGGATTTGCCTACGTTTGGCAAACCAACGATACCGCATTTGAATCCCATGTTTAAATCACCTTAATCTCTTGAAATTCAACCTGTTAGTTTAAACAGATTGTAGAAAAGTAAATAACTCTGCCTATTATACACGTGATACGGCAAAAATACCGTATACACGTTATCCTCCACGTTGCTTCGACAAATGTAACGTGCAGGAGAGTGTCTACAGGCGGAGAATTATTGCGCCTTAAAGGCGTGTAAACGGTTGGTCGCTTTGGTCAGGCCATCTTTCAACCAAACCTCAGTGCAGCGCGCCGCTTCGTCTACCGCATCGTCGATGAGCTTCTGCTCAGCCGCTTGCGGTTTGCCTAAAACAAAACCGACAACTTTGCTTTTATCGCCCGGATGGCCGATTCCGATACGTAAGCGGTGAAAATTAGGGTTATTGCCCAACTTGCTGATGATATCTTTCAGTCCGTTATGGCCGCCGTGACCGCCGCCGAGTTTAAATTTCGCCACGCCAGGTGGTAAATCCAGCTCATCGTGAGCGACCAGAATCTCATCAGGATTAATACGATAGAAGGTTGCCAACGCCGCCACAGCTTTGCCGCTGAGGTTCATAAAGGTGGTTGGCACCAGCAGGCGTACATCTTCACCCGCAAGGTTAATGCGAGAGGTGTAGCCAAAAAATTTACTTTCTTCACGTAGCGGGGCGCGAAAACGCTCTGCCAGCAAATCGACATACCAGGCACCGGCGTTATGACGCGTCCCCGCGTACTCTGCGCCGGGGTTCGCCAGGCCGACAATCAGTTTAATCGTCACGTTCTTGTTCCTGAGTGGGCAATCTTTACGGCGGCTAGTTTACGTCGTGGCGACGCACTTGACAAAATTAAGCAGTGAAAGGCTAGAAAACGAAATAGTTTACCTACGGTATAATGTGAATTAAAAACCACATCAGTAACTTAAATGTAAAGTTATGTTGATTAAATGTGCCCGTTTGTGATCGCCGACGCACTTATTTCTCGCAGTGTTGTCTATACTTTACACATAAGGAATAGGGATATATCCCTAAACCCAAAGCCAATCTACGGAGGTGACACTATGAAACGCAAAAACGCTTCGTTACTCGGTAATGTGCTCATGGGGTTAGGCTTGGTCGTTATGATAGGCGGCGTCGGTTATTCAATTTTAAACCAAATGCCACAACTTAACCTGCCTCAGTTTTTTG
>JBOFJM010000215.1:0-2786 GCA_051656825.1 Kluyvera sp. | reverse complement strand
AATAAAGCAGATTCTGGTGCGGCGGTGCTGGTTAAAATTGATACCGGCGAGATCCTCGCGATGGCGTCCTATCCATCATATAACCCCAATAATTTTGATGATGCCACTCAAACGCAAATGCGCAATGTGGCCATTAACGACAGCTTCGAGCCAGGTTCCACAGTTAAACCGTTGGTGATTGTCGAAGGGCTGGAGCGTCATATCATTCGGCCCAATACCTTGCTGGATACCACGCCATATCGCGTGAACGGGCATCTTATTCGCGATGTCGGTCACTGGCCGCAGCTAACGCCTACCGGTATTTTGCAAAAATCGAGTGATATCGGCGTGTCGCATATCGCGTTGGCGATGCCCGCACAGGCGTTGGTCGATACCTACCAGGCTTTTGGGCTGGGTAAGCCAACCGACCTGGGGCTTAGCGGCGAGAGCGTGGGATATTTCCCGCTGCACCGTCGGCTGTGGGCAGATATTGAACGTGCGACGTTCTCATTCGGCTACGGCTTGCGGGTTACGCCACTCCAGATTGCGCGTGAATATGCCACGCTCGGTTCATTCGGTGTTTATCGCCCGTTGTCGATAACCAAAGTTACGCCTCCGGTTATCGGCCAACAGGTAGCCAACCCGGAAACCGTGAAAACAGTCGTTCATATGATGGAAAGCGATGTTCTACCGGGCGGCAGTGGCGTTAGAGCCGCAGTACCGGGGTATCGGCTGGCGACCAAAACGGGTACAGCAGAGAAACTCGGTGATAGCGGTAAATATGACGGTGGCTATGTGAACTACACCGCTGGCGTGGCTCCGGTGAGCCATCCTGAAGTCGCATTGGTGGTCGTGGTGAATAACCCGACGGCAGGCACTCACTTTGGCGGGTCGGTTGCCGCCCCCATTTTTGGCAACATTATGGGGCCAGTGTTGAAAAACATGAACATTGCCCCAGATGCCCTGGTGCAGTAGGCACAAAATAGCCTGGCAGGATGCCTGATGCTTGTCAGTTAAGCGCAGAATTTTTTGCAGAATATGAAATCTATGTACCGGTGAACGGACAAAGGGGGCAACCGCGCCCCCTTTGCAATTCCCACGGCTCGTAAGGAAATCGGTGCGACTCCCAGCGTTGTGTCGAGCGGATTAACCCCGCCACATCACACGACCGCCGTGGTTAACCGCGACGAACAGCATAAATTCCCCTGCTCATCGAAGATTTCAATTTGCCAGACCTGATGGCGACGCCCGGCGTGTAACGCTTTGCAAACACCGCGCACTCGCCCACTGCGTACGGAGCGAATATGGTTAGCATTCACCTCCAGCCCAACGACTCGCTGCTCCCCTTCGGTACACAAATAACCGGCAACAGAACCCAACGTTTCCGCCAGCACGACCGATGCGCCACCGTGTAACAAACCAAAAGGCTGATGCGTTCGTTGATCGACTGGCATAGTCGCCTCCAGTGAGTCATCGCCCAAATGCTCAAACTGAATATCCAGTAGCCCAACCATATTGCCTTCGCCCAAGCCATTGAGCGTGGCCAGCGTCGTTTGTCGTTTCCAGATCACCCAATAATCTCCAGTAAAGCCTGTAACGGATGGCGCACCCCATTGCCCTCAACGCGCTTCACCTGACTGCGGCAGGAATACCCTGTCGCCAGGCAACGGTTGCGTGGCAGGCGTTGCATTGCTTGCTGCCAGGAAAGTGCGTAAATGCCCAGCGAGTTCGCGTGATTTTTTACTTCATGACCGTAGGTTCCGGCCATCCCGCAACAGCCAACGCTAACGTTTTCCAGCTTCGCGCCGAAACGGGCGAAAATAGAGGCCCATTGTTTGGTTGCCGTTGGTAACGCGGTGACTTCGGTACAGTGACCGAACAAATACCACGACTCCCCCACCAGAAGCGCACTTTCTTGTTGATCTAACACTTGCGGCAGCCATTCATGTACCAGCATCACGTTGAAATCGCCGCGTTTATCGCCCAACACCTGCTTATATTCGTCACGATAACAAAGTACTAACGCCGGATCGACACCGACCATCGGCATTCCTAATGCCGCCACTCGGTTGAGGTATTCCGACGTTTTTTGCGCCGTTTTGGTAAAGCGGTTCACAAAGCCTTTAATATGCTGCGCTTTACCATTCGGCGAGAACGGTAGCAGCACCGGTTGCAACCCCAGTTTGTCGATGAGACGAACAAAATCAGTCACTACCTGGGCATCGTAATAACTGGTGAACGGATCCTGGACAACCAGCACCGTCTGCGCTTTTTGCTCTGGGGTCAGCGCTTCTAGCTGTTCCAGCGTCAGGTTAGCCGAACGATGCGTCACCATCTGTTTTTGCAGCGAAGGCACGGACAACAGCGGTAAATCAACCATACCGATATGTTTTTCCGACAGCTTCCGCACCAGTGGCTGGCTCATAAAGAAGTTAAAGGTTTTGGGCGCGCGGGCCATCAGCGGCGCGTAGCTTTCCACCGTCGCCACCAGATGGTCGCGTACCGGGCGCAGATAACGCGTGTGGTAAAGCTGCAAGAAGCGCGAGCGGAACTCCGGCACGTCGATTTTAATCGGGCACTGTGTCGAGCAGGCTTTGCAGGCCAGGCAGCCCGACATGGCCTCTTTCACTTCGTGCGAGAAATCATACTCACCTTTGCGTGCGTGCCAGCTATTGCGCGTCCGCTCGACCAACGAACGCAGGCTAGCACGTTGCTCCGGCAGCTCTTTTTCCAGTAGCAGCGGGTCAACGCCGCGATCGGCGAGCAGCCGCAACCACTCGCGCACCAGCGTCGCTCGCCCTTTCGGT
>JBOFJM010000214.1:0-14426 GCA_051656825.1 Kluyvera sp. | reverse complement strand
ACGGGCCATACGCTGGTTAACTGGGTTGTGCCCGAGTAATTACAGACATCGGTGGAACCTATCAATTTCAGGTATACAATCGCGAGTATTTTGGCGGGGAGCACGACGCTCACCCGCTCAACATTGAACGTTTGAGGAGCGGCCATGACCAAACATTACGATTACATCGCCATCGGCGGCGGCAGCGGCGGTATCGCCTCCATTAACCGTGCGGCTATGTATGGCCAGAAATGCGCGTTAATTGAAGCCAAAGACCTGGGCGGTACGTGCGTCAACGTAGGTTGCGTGCCGAAAAAAGTGATGTGGCATGCCGCGCAGATTCGCGAAGCCATCCATATGTATGGCCCAGATTACGGCTTCGACGCCACCATCAATCACTTCGACTGGGATAAACTCATCGCCAGCCGCACCGCCTACATTGACCGTATTCACACCTCGTACGATAACGTGCTGGGCAAAAATAAAGTTGACGTTATCAAAGGCTTTGCCCGTTTTGTCGATGCCAAAACAATCGAAGTGAACGGTGAGACGATCACCGCCGATCATATCCTGATCGCCACCGGTGGCCGCCCAAGCCATCCGAATATTCCGGGCGCTGAATACGGTATCGATTCTAACGGTTTCTTCGAACTGCCTGCGCTGCCAAAACGCGTTGCCGTTGTTGGTGCGGGTTACATCGCCGTTGAACTGGCGGGCGTGATTAACGGCCTGGGTGCAGAAACGCATCTGTTTGTGCGTAAACATGCGCCGCTGCGTAGCTTTGATCCGCTGATTGTTGAAACGCTGGTTGAAGTGATGAACGCCGAAGGCCCGCAGTTGCACACCCAGGCAATTCCGCAGTCTGTAGTGAAAAACGCTGACGGCAGCCTGACGCTGACGCTGGAAGATGGTCGCAGCCAAACTGTCGATTGCCTGATTTGGGCAATTGGTCGTGAACCAGCTACCGATGATTTCAACCTGGCGGCTACAGGCGTGAAAACCAACGATAAAGGCTACATCATCGTTGATAAGTTCCAGAATACTAACGTACCTGGCATCTACGCTGTTGGTGATAACACTGGGGCGGTTGAGCTGACGCCAGTGGCCGTTGCCGCAGGCCGTCGCCTGTCCGAGCGCCTGTTTAATAACAAGCCGGACGAGCATCTGGACTACAGCAATATCCCGACCGTGGTCTTTAGCCACCCGCCAATCGGCACTGTCGGTTTAACTGAACCCCAGGCGCGTGAGCAGTATGGCGACGACGCGGTGAAGGTGTATAAATCCTCCTTCACCGCGATGTACACCGCCGTAACCTCACACCGTCAGCCGTGCCGCATGAAGCTGGTTTGCGTAGGCCCGGAAGAGAAGATTGTCGGTATTCACGGCATCGGCTTCGGTATGGATGAAATGCTGCAAGGCTTCGCCGTGGCGCTGAAAATGGGCGCAACCAAGAAAGACTTCGACAACACCGTGGCGATTCACCCAACGGCGGCAGAAGAGTTTGTGACCATGCGCTAAGCGCGAGTTTATCTGCCATCAATAAAAGCCGCCCTTTCTTCTGAAAGGGCGGCTTTCTGTTTTAATGTTGACATAGACTTACCTGCCTGTGATTATTTATTGCGTCTCAAACAATGATTATTCACTTTATCTTTTCGCCCATTCTTATTTATAACCATCATTGATTACATTTATAACCCGTAAGGAGCACACACCAGGTATTTTATTATTTACCACCGCACCCTGGCTCCCCTGTGCTATTTTAAAATACAGATAATTAAACAATTAACCATTTTTAATTAAACAATCCGGTATATACAGACTCAATAGCGCTACGTATAATTTGCACTGTCATATAGTAAGGTTAGATTATGCTCAAGCATGTTCAGGATATGGCGCTTTTCGCGCTGCTGGTAAAAAATGGTTCGTTTACAAGAACCGCTACTGAACTGGGCATGACAAAATCACGCATCAGCCAGCGCATTAGCGCGCTTGAAGAGTACCTTAACCTTCGGTTGCTGAACCGCACCACGCGGAAATTTTCCCTGACGGCTGACGGCGAGCGCTACCTGGCCTATTGCCATGAAGTGGTGGATGCCAGCATTCGCGGCGACAACACCGTAAAAGCGTTGCACAGCAAGACCGGCGGTAAGCTCAAGATTGTTGCGCCCCCGGGCTTTATGACCAGCATTCTGCCAGCGGTGCATCATCAGTTTTTACAAGCTCACTCAGACATTGAGCTGCAACTGATTACCGCCGACTCGTTTTATGGCTCCGTGGGCAGCGAATTTGATATTGCCTACCGGATTGGTAAGCCCTCCGACGACAGCTGTATTGGCCGCTTTCTGGGGACGTTTAGCCGCTTTGTGGTCTGCACGCCGGAGTATCAGGCTCAGCATGAGATCAGCCGCCCACAGCAGTTGAACCACTGTGACCTGATTACCCATCGCACGTGGAAAAGCATCGCCCTGTTTCGCGGCGAAGAAAGCTATGAGCTGCTCATGCCGTTACGGCATACCAGCGACAATCTGACCTACATTCTCCAGCAAACATTGCAGGGAACTGGGGTTGCTATTTTGCCCGAGTATATTGTGAAGCCTTATCAGCAAAGCGGACAATTAATCACCTTATTAGCCGATTGGGCAGTACAAAAAATAGATCTCTGGATGATCTATCAAAGTAAGACACGGAATCCAATGGTGCTTCGCAATTATATCGACTTCGTTACCCAATACGATATTTTACGCAACGCCATATAATCATCGATGCCATTGGCATCACCTATTTTCAAGCCAGCTATATCGAAATTAAAATGACTCATCACACTATTCCTTTAGAAGAAAAAGCACTCCTTATCTTTAATCATAAAAACAAAATGGATAAATACTGGAATACCTATTCCATGGAGTTGATAACCCAAATTACGGCGACCGAACGGCAGTATCATCATCAGATAACACCCAGTGAGAAAGGCCGTTTAACGGTCAATATTTTCGGCGGCGCGAATATCAACATCATTCGCTCACAGGTGTTTGGTGAAATACAGATTAATTTTGAGGTTGAATCTCAAGAGCTTGGCCGCGTGGAGATCCCGCCCTCTTATATCGACAGCCAGGGGAAACTCGACCACACCATTGCGGTTCAGGATAAAACACAGGTCTTTAACCACTACCTCGAACGTTTACAGATTGTCTACGACGCCATTCTGGCACTGTCACAAGAGAAGGCATAACCATGATAGTCAGGCCGGATCAAACCTGGTTCAGGAAACTGTTTTCATGGCGCGGGTCAATCATGCGAAAAATATCGCCCCAGCTATGCTTCTTTATCGTGCTTAACGTGGCGTACCTGTTTGCGCTGCCGCTTTTGCATCTGCACGGGATCATCGCCAAAGAAAGTTCGTTCTATTTTATTGGGATTTCTATTTCCATCTCGGTCTTTCTGGGCTTTCGCAATAATACCGCGTGGCTGCGCTACTGGGAGGCGCGCAAACTGTGGGGCGATTTACTGATTGTGAACCGCTCGCTGATGCGAGAAATCATCAACACCACTCATACCAGCAAGGAAGAGAGAAAAGTGGTGCTGGAGTTAATGGTGACCTACTGCACCACGCTAAAATCAAAGCTCCGCCACGGGCCGGTTCCGGTGTCCCGAGCGCTGGATTATCAGCACCTGACAACCCCCTGCAACGCGCTGTTGCAGAACATCGGGCAATGGCTGTACCAGCATCGACCGAATGAATTTATTTACCGCAACTTCAACCATTATCTCAATCAAATCAGTACGATTCAGGGCGGCTGCGAGCGCATCAGTAATACACCGATTCCCTATGCTTACTCGCTGTTATTGCACCGCACAGTGGGCCTCTTTTGCGCGGTGTATCCACTGCTGTTGATTCATGATTTCGGTTTTCTGACGCTGTTGTTTTCCATTTTTACGACCTACGCACTGCTGGCGCTGGATGCCATCGCCACCGAGCTGGAGGATCCGTTCGGTACGGAAGATAACGACTTGCCGTTAAACGCTATCTGCAATGCCATTGAAATAGACCTGCGAGAGATGGTGAATGACCACCTCGTGCCGCGCAAAATGCAGCCGGACTCGCACTACCGCC
The DNA here is from genome assembly GCA_051656825.1 of Kluyvera sp. GTDB lineage: Bacteria > Pseudomonadota > Gammaproteobacteria > Enterobacterales > Enterobacteriaceae > Kluyvera. The sequence goes on along the minus strand of JBOFJM010000214.1, from coordinate 10,336 downwards.
TGCTGTAGCCGCCGTCGTTTTCAGCGGATGACGTCATAAATAGACTTCTGTATTGAAAGCCATTTTTTACTTTGCGCATCGCCCAGCGTGTTGTTGCGTTGCTGGGCGCTATCAACCGCGACCCGCTGGCGAGCCACGACCGAAGGCCCCGTGCAGAAAGCCTGAAGATATGATTTGCGCAGCGCATTTAACTTCGCCCCTTGCGAGAGTTCATGCGTCAGGGTGTTGATAAACCGGCGGCAAGGCTTGGCTTCACTCATTTGCTGACGATAACGCAGCAGCAGGTTCAGCACCGCTTCATGCCGGGAGGACATCGCCAAATCGGTCCATGCCAGTTGCCAGTTCATGCCCCCGCGTAAAAAAAGCTCCGCCACCTCGGTATCATCCTTATCAATAGCGGCACGCAGCGCATTGCTGTCCCATAAGATCCCATGGCTGGCGAGAATATCGCGCGGTGAGGCCACCGGATTGGCGTCCGGATAATCATCGCCAGTGCCGTAAAATGAATCTACCGATGCCAAAGGCTCCTGCGACGACGTCAGCATCCCAATACCGCCGAGCGAGATACCCAGCACCGTCACGCCGACCGCGCCCCACAGCACGGCGGAGATAACCCTTTCACGCGCGTTGGAGTGCAGGTGCGTTTTACGTTGCCGCCGCTCAATGCTGTCGGCAATCGGCTGCGTATCAGGGCCATAGGCCTGCGCATCTTGCGCCGCCTGCATCCAAAAATGCTGAACTTCACCACCATCCGCTGCCATCAGGCTTGCGGGGTTCACCGCCGTACGCCCTTGTTCATAGGCGCGCTGCACCGGCGCGGTAATTTGCTGCGTGTAGTGCTCCAACAACAGGCACTCCATTTCGCTCAATGGGCGCTGCGCCAGCAGGGTATTGCGCATCCGGCGGATATCGTCGAGAAAGGCGTGCAACGTCAGGCGCTGCTCCACCAAAAAGGTGAGTGACGTCCCGTAGTTAAATAGCGGGGCGTAGTGGCGTGAGAACGCTTTTTTGTCGATGACCAACAGCGCTAACTCACTGAATGTCATGCCATCGAGAATATTGCCTGACCGGCTACGTGACTGCCAGCGCGCCACCGCAGGTATGCCAAAATGGGTGCGTAAGGCGTGATGAAAAGGTATCGGCTCTGGCCAGGCTTGCGCCACCAGCCCACGTAGCGTGAGTTGGATCGTGCGAATTTGCCGTTCTGCCTGCTCTTGCAGCGGCTCGGCATCGCTGGCATAGCTGGTGTTAAACATCAGCAACGGCTGATGTTGTTTCATCTGTTCCAGCGTCACCACAAAACGTTCGGCGGCAATCAGTTGGTTTTCCGTCGCCACCAGGCCTTGCTCATAAGAGGGAAGGCCCTGCTGAAGATAACGTAGCTGGAGCATAAATTCGCTCAGCTGGCTGTCGTTGATATTCAGCCGTTGCGCCACTGCGCCCCACCCTCCCAGGTTCAGGCGGGCGAAGTCGAGCTGCTCCAGGAACCAGCGGGGATCTTTGCCTTCGCTAACGCGTAATTTTAACAGTGAGAGTATTTCTACTGCGGCCTGACGAATCACGTTCAGGCAATGCTCAAATTGCTGGCCAACCTGATGCGATGACGTCGCCATCTTCCTGTTCCTTAATCAACAGCAAGGTCATTTAACCTTAGGATTAATATGTTATGTTTCTGTTATTTTTGTCGTTACACCATAGATCAATTCAGGCAAATTAACAGTCACACCTCCCTGTTTAGAATGTGAAATTATGACCGCGCTCACTACCGAACGTTTAAGTTGCACCGTGATAACCCCCGACGATTGGCCTTTCTTTTTGGCGCTACAGCAAAACCCGCAGGTTATGCGCTATGTCGCCGATAACCGAAGCGAACGCGAAATTCGGGATGCCTTTGATTCTCGCCTGTCGCCCTGGTCCCCCGGCGCGCCCCATTGGCTATGTATGGTGGTGCGCGATGCCCGGCAACAGCCGCTCGGCATCACCGGTTATATTCACCGGGACACGGACTGCGCAGAGGTCGGTTTTTTATTTGCACCACAGGCTCAAGGCTTGGGCTACGGCACTGAATCGCTGCGCGCCGTATGCGACTATGCCTTTGGTGATGGCGGCATCCGACGCCTGACAGCAACAGTCACGGTGGGCAATATCGCTTCCCGGCGCACGCTAGAAAAAGTCGGTTTCCGCCTTGAGGGCGAACTGCGCGAGAGCTATTTACTCGCCGGGCGCTGGCACAATGACTGGCTTTTCGGCTTACTTAGCCATGAGTATGATAAATCACCGACATCTGGCCAATAGTCGAGCACCATCCATTCTTTTACACTCGTGCACAACCTAACGAGGATAAAAGATGCCGCTTACCACTCTCACGCCAAGCCCTGATGGGCTGGCGTTTATTAAATGTTATCAAGGGCTTTCGCTAGAGAAATACCAGGATGACGACGGGCTATGGCCACCTGATTCGCGATCACGATATGTTCGACGCGCCGTTAACGCTGGCGCAGGTTGAAGATTTGTTTCAGCAAGATGTGGATTATTACCACCGAGTGCTCTGTGCCTGTGTGCGGATGCCGTTAACTCAACATCAGTACGATGCCCTACTGTCGCTGGCGTTTAGCCTGGGGCCGGAGGGCGTACAGCAATCGCCTATCGTGAGCTGTATTAATCGTGGTGAGTTCAGCGCGGCGATGCATACGTGGAAGGGAGAAGCAGAATTACGGAGCAGCCTGGCCGTACAGCGCCAGGCTGAGTCTGCTTTATTCGATACAGCTGTTTGGTGATATATCCTGCTGATTAAGTAGCATCGCGGCCTGAGTGCGATTTTTAACATCAAGGCGACGGTATAATGACTCCAGATGTGCTTTTACCGTTCCCGCACTGATATTTAATGTTCGGCTAATCTGTTTGTTCGATTCACCACTCGCCAGTAGCGACAATATTTCCCGCTGACGTTGACTGAGATGCTTTAATCCTTGTTTTCCCGTTTCATGGTCCATTTTCCAGTCACCCGGCAAACAAATTAATCCTCGCATTACGCTTTTAATTGTCTGTACAAAAACCTCAACGCTGGCATCGCGTGAGACAATCGCATGGACGTTCAACGCCATCATGTCACTTAACCATGCCTGTTTGTAATCATTCACCACAATTATTCCCCGAGAGTCGGGAAACTGTTGATATTTCTCCTTTAATAGCCACTGACAAAAGCCGTGGTCCATCTCACCGTCCAGAATGAGCAGCGAATCGGGATGCCGCAGTAGTTGCCGCCACAGGTCATCGGCCTGACTAACAGCGGAAATATCAATTCCTGGAATATGTTCCTGTAAGCTAAGTTTCATTCCATGAATAAATATTGACTGCCTGTCAAACATTATTACCTGCATAACGATTTCCCCATAAAATAATAAAATCTACTCTCATGGCGTGCAGAGTAGCCCTCGCGACAAGAAATAAGAACTTGCCGTTTGGCCTGGGGCATTTTACGTAGATATTCTGTGATCTAAACATCATAATTATAGATAATTACAACCTTATCGTAGTAATTACGCATTCACATCGTTCATCACATCTGAAATAAGAAATGGATTAAATAGTAACGGCGAGGGATAATATTAATTAAAAGGAATGTAGGACAAAGCCGTTACCATTGGAAGCACAAAACAAAATAAGTCCACATGTGGACTTATTTTGGCACTTTATGTCGATAATGCTGTTTCCGGCAGCAGCGTTACAGGAACATGCCGCCGGAGACTTCAATACGCTGAGCATTCATCCAGCGCAGATTATCACTGAGTATGGCGGCAATTGCATCACCAATGTCGTCGGGTAGTCCTGTGCGACCAAGCGCCGTTTGCGAGGCGACATAGTGGTTCAACGCCTGGTCATCGCGCAGGTGTCCGCCGCCAAAATCCGTTTCGATCGCTCCTGGCGCAATACTGTTGACCGAAATACCCCGCGCGCCCAGCTCTTTCGCCTGATAACGGGTCAGCACTTCCATTGCCCCCTTCATAGAGGCATACGCCGCGTAGCCCGGCAGTGCAAACCGCGCCAACCCCGTAGAAACGTTCAGAATGCGCCCGCCGTCTTCCAGCAGCGGCAACAGGCTCTGAGTCAGGAAGAACGGCCCCTTAAAGTGGATGTTCATCAGCTCATCAAACAGGGGTTCCGATGTCTGCGCAAACGGGGCATAAAGGCCGACACCGGCGTTGTTCACTAAATAATCAAATGTCTCACGCCCCCATACTTGCTGGAGCTGAGTTTTCACCTGCTGAGTGAACTGCGCGAAGCTCGCCACATCGCTGACGTTCAACTGCAAAGCCACGGCTTTCGCCCCTCGTTGCTCAATGTCAGCCACCACCTGTAACGCCGCTTCACGCTGGCTGTTATAGGTGAAAATAATATCCGTTCCCTGTGCGGCCAGCTTCAGCACGGCATTTTTGCCTAATCCACGGCTGCCGCCAGTCACTAATGCGATACGTTGGGTCATAGAAACCTCATGTCAGATGGTGTTTGCGTTACGGACAAGCTTATTAGGTGATGTATAAACAATAAATGCAGTAAATTACGCTTCACTGTCTCATTTAAAACAACAATAGGTCATGCTGATGGATAAAATTCACGCAATGCAACTATTCATCCGCGTGGCTGAACTGGAGAGTTTTTCCAGGGCGGCAGAAACGCTGGGCCTGCCTAAAGGTAGCGTATCGCGGCAAATTCAGGCGCTGGAAAACCATCTGGGCTGCCGACTGTTGCACCGCACTACCCGCCGCGTTCTGCTCACCCAGGACGGCATGGTTTACTACGAACGCGCCAAAGATTTGTTAAGTAACCTGGATGAACTGGACGCCATGTTCCAAAATGACCCCAGTAGCATCAGCGGGCGGTTGCGCGTCGATATGCCGGTGGCTATTGCTAAAAACGTGGTGATCCCTCGATTACCGGCGTTCTTGCAGCAATATCCCGGCATTGAACTGGAACTCAGCAGCAGCGACCGCCTGGTAGATGTCATTCGCGAAGGTTTTGACTGCGTGGTGCGTGTCGGCACGCTAAAAGACTCCGGGCTTATCGCCAGGCCGCTGGGCAAGCTGACTATCATCAACTGCGCCAGCCCTGGCTATTTGGCCCGTTTCGGTTACCCGGAATCACTGGAAGATCTCAGTACCCATGCGCTGATACACTACGCCACCAACCTGGGTATTCGACCGCAAGGTTTTGAAGTTGCCAGGGATAATGGTAGCCAATGGGTAAAAACCGGTGGCGTGTTGACGGTGAACAGCACCGAAACCTATCACGCCGCCTGTCTGGCGGGACTGGGGATTATCCAGGTTCCCCGCGTTGGCGTGCGTGACGCACTGCGCAGCGGCAAGCTGGTTGAGCTGTTGCCGCAATACCGGGCAGAACCGATGCCGGTATCACTGATTTATCCCCATCGCCGTAATCTTTCGCGCCGGGTGCATCTGTTTATGGAATGGTTGACCGAGGTGTTGAAGGATTATGTTGATTGAGAAACGTCTACACTTAAGTGAGACACGAAAAAAGGAAAACACCCCTAATGACGTCGGTAAATGACGAGAAACAACCAGAACAGGATGCGGAAAAAAGTACGCTTTCTTCCGCACAGCAAAAGGCCAACGCAGCGCTGGACACCGTGACCAGTACAGCACAGAAGATTCAGCGCATCCCCGTTATCGCTCACCTGCTTCGCGCTGCCGAGCGCTTCAATGACCGGATGGGTAATCAGTTTGGCGCAGCAATCACCTATTTTTCATTTTTATCGATGATCCCTATCCTGATGGTGTCGTTTGCCGCCGGTGGTTTTATCCTCGCCTCGCACCCCACACTGTTGCAGGATATCTTCAGTAAGATCCTCGCTAACGTCAGCGATCCTACGCTGGCGGCAACCTTAAAAAGCACCATCAACACCGCCGTGCAGCAGCGTACCACCGTGGGTTTAGTCGGGCTGGGGATTGCGCTCTATTCAGGGATCAACTGGATGGGGAACCTGCGCGAGGCGATTCGCGCCCAGTCGCGCGACGTCTGGGAACGCACCCCGCAAGACCAGGAAGCCATTTGGCTAAAGTACCTGCGTGATTTTGTCTCGCTGATTGGCCTATTGATTGCGCTCATCGTCACCCTGTCCATTACCTCTATCTCCGGCTCGGCGCAGCAGATGATTATCTCGGCGCTGTATCTTGACCATATCGAGTGGCTGAAACCGGCGTGGCGATTGATTGGCCTGGCGATTTCTATTTTCGCCAACTATCTGTTGTTCTTCTGGATTTTCTGGCGGTTACCGCACCATCGCCCGCGTAGAAAAGCGCTCATTCGCGGCACGTTTATCGCCGCTATTGGCTTTGAGGTGATAAAAATCATCATGACCTGGACGCTGCCAACGCTGGTGAAATCCCCTTCTGGTGCAGCGTTTGGTTCGGTGCTCGGCCTGATGGCGTTCTTCTACTTCTTCGCGCGCCTGACCTTGTTCTGCGCGGCATGGATTGCCACCGCCGAATACAAAGACGACCCAAGAATGCCGGGCAAAAGTCACACTTAAACACGGTGTTGGGCTGAGAGATAATGAAAAACTTCAGCCCAACTCATCGTTTCAGCATATAAATCCAGCTTGTAACTTTTATTTAACCGAAAACCAGTTTTATCATCTAACTTATAAAAAGTGTGAAGCATTTCATGGATGATAAATTCCCAGTATAAAAATTATCCACTTTTTCATCATTTTCTCCCCATTTTACAATCTTGTTACAGATTGAAATGTCGCTTTTGCTATGTCTAATATGGCCTTTCGTTACCTAATTAGAAAAAACTATGACCAGCACAACACTCGACAACGAACAGGCTACCGCCCCGGTTAACTCGCGAAATAAAGTCGTCGTGGCATCGCTTATTGGCACTGCCATAGAGTTTTTCGACTTCTATATTTACGCGACCGCTGCGGTTATCGTCTTTCCGCACATCTTCTTCCCGCAGGGCGACCCGACGGCCGCCACGCTGCAATCGCTGGCGACGTTCGCTATCGCCTTCGTCGCACGCCCGATAGGCTCGGCGCTTTTCGGTCACTTTGGTGACCGCGTTGGGCGTAAGGTCACGCTGGTGGCGTCGCTGCTAACGATGGGTATTTCAACCGTGGTGATTGGCCTGCTGCCAGGCTACGAATCCATTGGGATCCTCGCCCCAATGCTGCTGGCGCTGGCGCGTTTTGGTCAGGGTTTAGGTCTGGGAGGTGAATGGGGTGGCGCTGCGCTGCTGGCAACCGAGAACGCACCGCCACGCAAGCGCGCGCTGTATGGCTCTTTCCCGCAGTTAGGCGCACCGATTGGCTTCTTCTTCGCTAACGGAACTTTCCTGCTGCTGTCGTGGCTGCTGACTGACCAACAGTTCATGACCTGGGGCTGGCGTGTGCCGTTTATCTTCTCTGCCGTGCTGGTGATTATCGGCCTGTACGTGCGCGTTTCGCTACACGAAACGCCGGTGTTTGCCAAAGTCGCCGCCGCGAAAAAACAGGTCAAAGTACCGATGGGGACGCTGCTGAGCAAACACGTCCGTGTGACGGTGCTGGGCACGTTCATTATGCTGGCGACTTATACGCTGTTCTATATTATGACGGTCTACTCAATGACCTACAGCACAGCCGCCGCGCCAAACGGGCTGGGGCTGCCGCGTAACGAAGTGCTGTGGATGTTAATGCTGGCGGTGATTGGTTTTGGGGTGATGGTTCCGGTGGCGGGCCTGTTGGCAGACCGTTTTGGTCGTCGCCCAAGCATGATAATCATCACCTGCCTGATCATCGTCTTCGCGCTGTTCTTCTTCCAGCCTCTGCTTGGCTCTGGGGATCCGGCGCTGATTATGCTGTATCTGTTGGTGGGTTTAAGCCTGATGGGGCTGACTTTTGGCCCAATGGGCGCGCTGCTGCCAGAGCTGTTCCCAACGGAAGTGCGCTATACCGGTGCCTCGTTCTCCTACAACGTGGCGTCGATTTTAGGCGCTTCTGTCGCGCCGTATATCGCCGCCTGGTTGCAGAGCAGTTATGGGTTGTTTTACGTCGGGGTTTATCTGGCGGCAATGGCGGCTTTGACGTTAATCGCACTGCTGTTGACGCACGAAACGCGCCACGAGTCGCTGTAAGTTATTCCTGGCTGGCCTACGCGCAGTGGGCCAGCATTACACCAAATCAATCATCAAGTTATCCAGCGTGGTCATCGGAACCGGACGCGATAAAAAATATCCCTGCGCCGCGTGAGCCGGTGACTGCTGCACTTCACGCCACTCCTCCTGCGTTTCTACGCCTTCGACAATCACCCCTTCACAATAGCGATTCATCAGCTGTAACAGCAAGATAAACAGCTTGCGGCCTTCTGGGGTTTTACGCAGCATGATAAACAGTTCGCGCGCCACTTTAATGTAGTCATAACGGACTTCATTCAGCGCCGAGAAGTTTGCCATCCCCGTGCCAAAATCATCCAGCCACAGCGGGCCAAACTCACTCAGCGAGGCGACCGTAGAATCCTGCGGTAGCGGCATGTGTTCCACCAATTCAAAACGCAGCCACGGCAGCGTTTCAATCATCGTTCTCAGGATCCTATCCTGTCGCATCTCCAGCAACGTGGGGGCATCGACGTTAACCGAAGCCAGCACTTTATTCTGCTCAAAGAAGCGTTTCTTTTTTGCCAGCATTGCCACCTGTTCCTTGATGACATGAATTCGCTGACCAACGGACACAGCGGCGAAGTAACGATCCGGGGCAATACGTTGTTGCGGTTGAGAAGGATGGGCCACTATCGTTAACACCTCTATCGCCATCAGGCGGCCCTGCGTCGTGTAGATAGGCTGGTAGGTATAGACGCGCTCACACTCTTGCCAATAACGCAGCTGCTGTAGGCTTTCTAGCTCCGCATCAGGAACTCTCGCCCGCTGGCTCACCTGCTTTAACGTCATTTAAGCTTCCTGTGAATAGAGGGTCGGAGTGTCTGGTCATAAAGTTATCGGCGGCGTCAGTGAGAACTTTACGCCCAGGTGCAGCCATTTTATTTTCTCTGGATGACGACCAATGCGCCGTAACACGCGCTAGCTCAAAAAAAATAATGGAACGTTGTTTTAATATAGTTGACCATTGATTAGTCACAGCGCACACTACGCTAAATTTACCGTTTCAGGTTGATGATTATGTCTAAAAAAATTGCCGTGATTGGCGAATGTATGATTGAGCTGTCCGAAAAGGGCTCGAACGTTAACCGCGGCTTTGGCGGCGATACCTTAAACACCTCCGTCTATATCGCTCGTCAGGTTTCTCCTGCTGAACTCAGCGTCAACTACGTTACCGCACTCGGTACTGACACATTCAGCCAGCAGATGATGGACGCCTGGCAGGCAGAGAACGTCAAAACCGATCTGATTCAACGCATGAGCGACCGTATGCCAGGCCTGTACTACATCGAAACCGATGATACCGGCGAGCGTACGTTCTACTACTGGCGCAACGAAGCCGCTGCAAAATTCTGGCTGGAGAGCGAGCAGTCTGCCGCTATCTGCGAGCAACTGGCGCACTTTGACTACCTGTATCTGAGCGGAATCAGCCTCGCTATCCTCAGCCCTGCAAGCCGTGAAAAACTGCTGGCGCTGCTGAGCCAGTGCCGTGCAAACGGCGGCAAAGTTATCTTTGATAACAACTACCGTCCGCGTCTGTGGGCCAGCAAAGAAGAGACTCAGCAGGTTTATCAGCAGATGCTGCAATGCACGGATATCGCCTTCCTGACGCTGGACGATGAAGACGCGCTGTGGGGCGAGAAACCGGTTGAAGAGGTTATTGCTCGTACCCAGGCGGCAGGCGTGAGCGAAGTGGTGGTGAAACGTGGCGCAGACTCTTGCCTGGTCGCCATTACTGGCGAGCCGCTGATTGATGTCGCGGCAGTGAAATTGCCGAAAGAAAAAGTGGTGGATACCACCGCCGCAGGTGACTCCTTCAGCGCCGGTTATCTCTCCGTCCGCTTAACCGGTGGCGATGCCGAAGCCGCCGCCAAACGCGGTCATCTAACGGCGAGCACCGTGATTCAGCACCGTGGGGCGATTATCCCGCGCGATGCGATGCCAGCGTAAGATTGTAGGCATAAAAAAACCTCTTCCTGGTGGGATAATGCTGGTCAGTTAAGGGTTTAGTATCGCTGCCAGTTGCGCTCTTTTTTACGCCATGCCCTGATGTGGTCTAGCAATATTGGACACTCGTTAAGGTTTTTTACGCCGCATGCTTTTCTTTAGCATACGGCGTCTGACCATTATTGAAGCTATGCGGCCTGCGCTGGTTATAGTAATTCGTCATATAACTCAGAATATC
>JBOFJM010000213.1:0-25669 GCA_051656825.1 Kluyvera sp. | reverse complement strand
CACTTAAGGTCACGTGATAAGCCGATGGCGCATGTGCTAGGCATTGTTCCACCAGCGCCAGATACCCTTCTGCCAGCCCGACGCTGCAGCCAATCACCACGCGTTGACAGTCAGTCGTCGCTTTCACATCGGCTATCAGCCCAGCCAATGCGCGTGCGGAGCGCTGAATAAGCTGTTTCGCCTGCTCATTGCCCTGCCTTGCGCGGGCAAACAGTGTTTTGGCATCGCATCCGGCAAGCTCGCCCTGCGCGGCTGCCGCCATCCCACGCCCGGAAGCAATGGCTTCCACACAGCCTCGACGCCCACAGCCGCACAGCGGCCCGTTGGGGTCAGCCAGTGTGTGTCCAAGATGCCCCGCAAGACCGCCAGTGCCGGTCAGCAGTTGACCGTTGCTGATGATGCCGCCGCCAACGCCCGTCGATACCGTGATAAACGCCATATCGCGAATATCGCCGCCCAGCGCGTGGTATTCCGCCCACGCGGCGGCCTGGGCATCGTTGATAGCCAGGGTCGGCAGGCCAGTTATCTGGTGCAGTGCCTGCACCAGAGGGAAATGCAGCAATCCGCCCAGATTATGCGGGTTCAGTGCCAGTAGCTCGCCATCGCGGACAATCCCCGTCGAGGCAATCGCCACCCGCTGCGCATGTGGGAAAAGCGGGGATACCAGATCCTGCAACGCGGCTCGCAATGCCTCCGGCGTTTTACTGGCAGGCGTTGGCGATTCACACCGCTGATGGAGATGATGCGCATCGTCCACCAGCGCGGCAGCCAGTTTAGTGCCGCCGATATCGATGGCGAGCGTCGTCATAGCACCGCCTTTTTAAGCGCGGTGTTGTACCACTGACAAATATGCTCCAGCCGTGTAATCGCCGAGCCGACTGTGACCGCCCATGCACCGTGGCGCATCGCTTGTGAGGCTTGTTCTGGCGAGTTATAGCGCCCTTCGGCAATGACCCGACATCCCGCATTGTGCAACGCGCTGACCAGCGGTAGGTCGGGGTCATTCGGCACGTCATCACCGGTATATCCCGAAAGCGTAGTACCGATAATTTCGGCACCGAGGCGCTGGCAAGCCATACCATCCTCAAAAGAGGAGCAGTCCGCCATCGCCAGCAAGCCATGATGATGAATACGCGCCAGCAGCGCCTCAACGGCGGCGGGGCGAATGCGGTCAGTACCATCGACAGCGATAATATCGGCCCCGGCCTGCGCCAACGCATCCACATCATCAAGGTACGGCGTTATCCGTACCGGTGAATCATCGAGGTCGCGCTTGAGAATACCAATAATCGGAATCGAGAGCGGCGCGCGAGTCGCTCGTAGATTTGCCACGCCTTCAATCCGCACCGCCACCGCGCCCGCCTGCTCTGCCGCCAGCGCCATCGCGGCGACAATCTCAGGTTTATCAAGTGGACTATCAGGAACCGGCTGGCAGGAGACAATCAATCCACCGTTCGCACGAATGCGCGCATCGAGTTGTTCAAGCAAAGACATAATAACTCCCTGAATCACACGTTAGCCCAGCGCAGACGCTGGGCTAACGTACTTAGTTTTTAATCAATCCACTTTTGCTGCTACCAAACGGCACTGCGCCACTGAAAGGTTTGCCATCAATCGCATCGTGGGTACGCACCGCTTCCGGGCGAATCCAGCGCTGGACGCGTGTGGGCATATCCAAACCAATCAGCAAGATAACGACGAAGGTTAAACCAAATGAGAGCGAACCCAGCGCCGTTCCCAGATCGAGACGTTGGGCAATCAGCGCCCCCATCACCGGGGCAACCGCACCACCCAGCGCACCGACGTTATAGGTAAAACCCAAGCCTGCAGCGCGTTGGTCAGTATCGAAATAGCCGCCGATAAGTTTCGGCAGAATGCCGGAGATCCCCTGGCCTAACATTTGTTGGAAGAAAAGCAGGAAGCCAAGCACCCACACGCTGGAGCCACCAATGGCAAAGACCGGAATAATCAGCAGTTGTGATGCCAGCAGGCTATAGACATAGGCTTTGCGCGTGCCGAGCCAGTCACCGAGGAAGCCGCCAACACAGCAGCCCACCGCCGCACCAAAGCCACTAAAGAACAGCACGTTCGCCACGGTGTGCGGATCATAGGCCAGCTCGGTTTTCAGATAGGTTGGCAACAGCGCCTGAATAGGCCAGGAGTAGAGGAATGCGAACAGCACCACCACCATCAGCATCACGCCGGTAGGCCAGCGTTTGCCGCTGCTTTGCACCATAAAGCTGATAAAAATAATGGCGCTGAGCAGCCCCAGCAGAGCCACCAGCCCAGCAATGCGCGCCTCACCAGCAAAGCAGTACCACAGCGACGCCCCAGCCACGCAGGTCATCAGGATATTCATCACCCGATATTTGCCACGGTAGAGAATATCAACCATTGTGCGAACCGGCGCTTTGCCCTGATGTTTTTGTTTCCAGTCTTCTGCTTCCGGGATGTTTTTACGCAGCCAGAGAGCAAAAACGATAGGCACAATGCCGATAAAAAATAGCGCACGCCAGCCCCAGACTGGCACAACCCAGCTATACACCTGAGCCGCAATGACCGCGCCGACCGAAAAGCCGGAGATTAAAAAGCCGCTGGCCTTGTTACGTAAATGCTTTGGCCAGCTTTCAATGACATAGGTCGCGCTGGAACCGTACTCCCCCGCCATGCCCATGCCGATAACCAGGCGGGCGATGAACAAAGAGGTGTAGCCAGGAGCAAAACCGCAGGCCAGCGTACCGGCAGAAAAGAGCACGATACTGGTGACCATTGCCAGGCGGCGGCCATAGCGGTCACCCATCGCGCCCAGCACCAGGCCGCCAAACCAGCGAGAAATGAAGGCAGCGGAGATTAAACTGGCCGCCTGAACCGTGGTTAAACCAAATTCGCCTTGTACTTCGGTCAGCACCAGGGCGATTAAGACAAAGTCAAAACCATCGAGCAAATATCCCAGCCAGGCAGCGGAAAATGCCCGCCACTGCGCCCGATTGAGATGGCGATACCACGGGATATTCTGGGTCGTTGTACTCATTGTGAGTCTCCCGCAGTGGGCGATGCCCACGCGCTTTGGTATGAATAGGGTCTTTCAGGGTTGTCGGATGGTGCAACGGGTGTAGGGTAATAAACGCCGCACCATCCCGCAGAGATTAGCCGCGCTCCTGCATTAGCTGCTGGGCTAACGCTTTCAGTTCCGGCAGGAATTTCTCATCCACTGGCGCGAATGGTTTGCGGCACAGCGGCACTGCCACCACATCCATGTAATGCAGTACCGTTTTCAGGCCACGGAAGACACCGACTTTAATCAGCAAGTCGATAACTTTGTTGCATTCGCACTGGAGCTGTTGCGCTTTGGCGATATCCCCTTCTTTCAAGGCGTTAACGATCCCCATGTAGCGCCACCCCATAATGTTGTAAGTACTGCCGATACCGCCATCCGCCCCAGCAAGCAGGCCAGAGGCGAAGATCTCGTCATAACCGTTATACAACACCAGATCCGGGTGCTCGCGGCGGATCTGTTCCATTTGATAGAGATCGCCGGAGGTTTGTTTTAATGCCCCTACCCCAGGTAGCGTGACCAGGGTGTTGATCTGATCCAGCGTCAGTTTTACGCCACTCAGCGCCGGAATGTTGTAGACCACCATCGGTAATCCATCAGCCGAGTCGATAATTGCGCGATAGTGATCGCAATGTTCTTCAAAACTAAATGGGTAGTAGAACGGCGTCACCGCGGAAACCGCATCAAAGCCGTAGCGTTTAGCGGCACTGGCCAGGTGCTGGCTTTCTGCGGTGCTTACGCAACCAACGTGGGCTATCAACGTGATTTTGCCTTTGCCCTCTTCGGCCACGATTTCCAGCACTTTTTCACGTTCAGCGATGCTTTGTACGAAGGCTTCACCGGTAGAACCCCCGACATAAAGCCCATTCATTCCCTGTTCAATATTGAAACGTACCAGGCGGCGCAGGCTCTCTGTATCGATGTTTTGTTGGTCATCGAAAGGGGTCAGGAGTGCGGGCATCACGCCACGTAAATTGCTTGCCATAAATACCTCGTAGTGATGTTTTCGAATTAACTGTACACCTTTATACCTGTTATACCAGATCGTTTTTGCAGCAGCGTAATACAGAAATCTTATTGTGCGATCGACTTCACTAAATCGATCGACTTGCGGGGATCACTTACGGGATTTTTTGGCTTTGCCGAAGGCGTGCCAGGTCGCGGAAACGCTGTTGAGGTGATCTTGCAGTGCGCGATCGGCCTCATCAGGATCGCGGGCGCGGATCGCATCGACTATCGCAATATGCTGTTGATAGCTAACATTATTGTGTTCGTGAAGTTCTTGCTCGGCGACCTTGGGTCGGGCGGCAATCAGCCAGTCCAGCAGCGCAACGTGGATAGACATAAAGATTGGGTTACCGGGGATTTCCGCCAGCACGCGGTGGAAATCAACGTCGGAGCGAATGAACTGCGCATTGTTGTCCAGCGACTGGCTGTTGATCTCCAGCGCTTTCACCAGCTTGCTGATTTGCTCATCGGTTGCGTGCTCTGCCGCGTAACGTACCAGGCTTGATTCAAAGAACAGGCGTAGCTGTTCAAAGTGAGCGATACCACCAGGTTGCGAGAGGAAATCTTTCGCCATACCGGAAAGTTCGCCAATGATGGTATCCGCCGAAGGGCGCGATACGCGGGCGCGTTCGCCGTTGTTAATTTGCACCAAACCCTTACGCTTCAACGCCGCCAGCGCCTCACGAACCGAAGGGCGGCCAACGTTAAAGAACGCCATCAGTTCCCGTTCAGACGGCAACTGTTCACCTTCGCCAAACTCACGGCGACGGATCATCTGCTCCAGTTCTTCTTCCACCATTTCAGAGAGCTTTTTGCGCGCCAATGGGCGACGCCTCAGGCTATTACCGATGAGAGCGGGAGAATCTTCTGCTTGTGGATCAAATGCGTTCATAGAAGCCATTGTGTGATTTGTGACAGCACGTGACGGTCATTCCATCTTAACACAAGAATTTTGGCGAGATGATAGAACAGGCCCGAAAGGGCCTGTTTGATTTTATTTCACAACGCGTAGCGCCGGGCGCCCACCACGAGGTGGCGGCGGAGTGTCATCCGGGCTGTCATTGTCGTCGCTATCTGGCTTATCACCATCAATCACCGACATGACCGTTTCGCTGCCGCTGGTTTCAGCGTTATCGTCGTTGAAGCCTTCAGCACCGGCATCGTAGGCGGCTTCCGGTTCAAACATCGTACCGGCGCCGTTTTCACGGGCGGAGATAGCCAACACAGCGGCCAGAGGAACAGAAACCTGACGCGGTACGCCGCCAAAGCGCGCGTTAAAACGCACTTCGTCGTTGGTCAATTCAAGGTTGCCCACTGCGCGTGGCGCAATGTTCAGCACAATCTGACCATCGCGCGCGTATTCCATTGGCACGTTTATCCCTGGTTGCATGACATCAACCACCAGGTGCGGCGTCAGTTGGTTATCCAGCAGCCACTCATAAAACGCGCGCAGCAAATACGGGCGACGTGGAGAAAGTTGTGAAACTTCCATTCAATTAACCCCGGCCAAGGCGCATTTCGCGCTCGGCTTCCGTTAAGGATGCGAGGAAAGAGTCACGTTCGAAGACGCGAGTCATGTAGCCTTTCAGCTCTTTCGCGCCCGCACCGACCAGTTCAATGCCCATAACCGGCAGACGCCACAGCAGTGGAGCCAGATAGCAGTCAACGATGCTGAACTCATCACTCAGGAAGAACGGCTTCTGAGTGAAGACCGGCGCAATCGCCAGCAATTCTTCACGCAGTTGTTTACGCGCCGCATCGGCCTGCGCTGCGGAACCGTTCATCACAGTGTGCATCAGCGAGTACCAGTCTTTTTCGATACGATGCATGTACAGGCGGCTTTCACCACGCGCAACCGGGTAAACCGGCATTAGCGGTGGATGAGGGAAACGCTCGTCCAGATATTCCATAATGATGCGAGATTCCCATAGGGTCAGCTCGCGATCCACCAGTGTCGGGACGCTTTGATTCGGGTTGAGGTCAATCAGATCCTGCGGTGGATTGTCCTTTTCCACGTGCTCTATCTCAAAGCTGACACCTTTTTCGGCCAGCACAATGCGGACCTGATGGCTATAGATGTCAGTAGGACCAGAAAACAGCGTCATTACCGAACGTTTGTTGGCAGCGACAGCCATGAAAACCTCCAGGTATAATCAGAATTTGTACTGCTACCAGCCACAATAGCGGCTAGCCAGATGAAAAGCCTCATCTACACGTGGGTGACATTTCCGTTCAGAAACTAAACAAAAAATGAACAATCGCGCGCAATTGGGCAGAAAATTGGAAGATAGTCTACCAGATTTTGAACGGCTTGTGGTGAGTGGATTCCTGAAATGCAGAAAAAGTGCCAGGATGCCGGTTTCGATATCGCTATGCGAATAGCTTGCTCGCCCCGTGTTCCGGCGCATTGCGCGGGGTAAGGTATCAGGCAAACGCCGGATATAAAAAAACCCGCCGAGGCGGGTTTTTTCGCAAATTGAGCTCTGCCGAAGCAGAAACCAATTAACGTTTGGAGAACTGAGGACGACGACGTGCTTTACGCAGACCGACTTTCTTACGTTCAACCTGACGAGCATCACGAGTAACGAAGCCAGCTTTACGCAGTTCGCCACGCAGGGATTCGTCGTACTCCATCAGAGCGCGGGTGATACCGTGACGGATCGCACCAGCCTGACCAGAGATACCACCACCTTTAACAGTGATGTACAGATCCAGTTTCTCAACCATGTCGACCAGTTCCAGCGGCTGACGAACTACCATGCGGGCAGTTTCACGACCGAAGTACTGTTCCAGAGAACGTTGGTTGATTACGATTTTGCCGTTGCCCGGTTTGATGAACACGCGAGCTGCGGAACTTTTGCGGCGACCAGTGCCGTAGTATTGATTTTCAGCCATTGCCTATAATCCCGATTAGATGTCAAGAACTTGCGGTTGCTGTGCCGCGTGGGTGTGCTCGTTACCTGCGTAAACTTTCAGTTTACGGAACATAGCACGGCCCAGCGGGCCTTTTGGCAACATGCCTTTAACCGCGATTTCAATCACACGCTCAGGACGGCGAGCAATCATCTCTTCAAAGGTCGCTTCTTTGATGCCACCGATGTGACCGGTGTGGTGATAGTACACTTTGTCAGTACGCTTGTTGCCGGTTACAGCAACTTTGTCAGCGTTCAGAACGATGATGTAATCACCGGTATCTACGTGCGGAGTGTATTCCGCTTTGTGCTTACCGCGCAGGCGCAGAGCCAGTTCGGAAGCCAGACGGCCCAGAGTTTTACCGGTCGCGTCAACAACATACCAGTCGCGTTTTACGGTTTCTGGTTTAGCTGTAAAAGTTTTCATTAAAAGCTTACCCAAATAAATAAGTTACACGTTGGTGAACACCCAAACGTTTAGTCAGTTGAGGTTCACACGACATTGTCCAGCAAACCTACCCCTTCGAATAGCCTATGCCGGCGCAGAGAAAGTTTCGGGAAAAAAACTCTCTTGTAACGTGGGGTCGCAAGATTATAGAGAAGTTGAGGTCAAAGATCGACCCTTAAATGTGATTCAAATTGGGTTTTTCGGGGGTTTGGGTTTGTGCGACCTGATGCCCTCACCCCCAGCCCTTCTCCCACAGGGAGAGAGTGGCATTTATGGCATATGCTGGCGTTTCAGATACTCTTCGCTTTGCATCTCCTGTAAACGCGACAGGCAGCGTTGGAATTCAAACTTCAACCGCTCACCCTGGTAAATGTCGTACAGCGCAACTTCAGCACTGACCACCAGCTTGACATGGCGCTCATAGAACTCGTCCACTAAAGCAATAAAGCGCCGCGCTTCGCTCTCCAGCATCGGCGTCATCACCGGTACGTCGAATAGCATCACGGTATGGAACAGGCGCGAGAGTGCGATGTAGTCGTGCTGACTGCGCGCATCAACGCACAGCGTATTAAAGGAGACGGCCAGCGTTTGGTTTTCCACCCCCAGCGCAGGCAACGGACGATGGTTAATTTCCAGCGTCGTTTCGTTGTAACGCGGCGTACCCGCCAGCGCCAGCCACAGTTTATCCATCTGCTGGCGCGTTTCGCTATTCAGTGGCGAGAGCCACAAATGCGCCTGTGTTAGCGTGCGCAAGCGGTAATCGATACCGGCATCGACATTCATAATGTCGCAATGCTCTTTAATGGCCTCGATAGCCGGAAGGAAGCGCGCTCGTTGCAGACCGTTGCGGTACAGTTCATCCGGCGGAATGTTGGAAGTTGCCACCAGCGTAATACCCCGCGCGAACAGCGCTTTCATCAGGCCGCCCAGCAGCATGGCATCGGTGATATCAGAGACAAAAAATTCGTCGAAACAGAGCACGTCGGTTTCGGCCTTAAAACGTTCTGCGACAATTTCCAGCGGGTCGCTATGCCCCTGTAATTCACCTAGTTCTTCATGCACTCGCAGCATAAAGCGGTGGAAGTGCAAACGCTGTTTACGCGTACCCGGCAGGCTTTGATAGAACATATCCATCAGCCAGGTTTTACCGCGCCCGACGCCGCCCCACATATAGAGGCCACGAACGGCGACCGGCGTTTCGGTCTCTTTCTTACCCAGGAGCTTGCCAAAACGCGCCTTCAGGCCGCCGCTTGGGGTGGGTGCAGTCGCTTTGTGTTGCAGTTCCTGGTAAATGGTGTCGAGGCGATTGACCGCCTCACGCTGGACGTCATCAGGTTGATGACTGCCTTCTTCAAGGGCTTGAAGATAGCGCGATGTGGGGGACAGGCTTTGCATGATCTAATTGTTATTCCTTTGAAAACCGGTAAGTCTTACTTCACGATTGACCAAAAAAAGTCCGTTCTACACTACGCGATGATGCGTCAGGATTCCACTTCTACGGGATTAGCGGTTATAGTGGCACTATCGGGCGCAAGCACGGAGTTGCTGAAGCTGCCAATACCCTACGGAACAACAAAACAATGGGAGATGTTCATGACCTGGGAATACGCGCTAATTGGGTTAGTTGTCGGTATCATCATTGGTGCCGTAGCCATGCGTTTCGGCAATAGTAAATTACGCCAGCAGCAGGCGCTGCAATATGAGCTGGAGAAAAACAAAGCCGAGCTGGAAGAGTACCGTGAAGAGTTGGTCAGCCACTTTGCCCGCAGCGCAGAGCTGCTCGATAACATGGCAGACGACTATCGCCAGATTTATCAGCACATGGCGAAAAGCTCCAGCAGCCTGCTGCCGGGCATGGCGCCAGAGGCCAATCCATTCCGTAACCGCCTGGCAGAATCCGAAGCCGGTAACGACCAGGCGCCAGTGCAGATGCCGCGCGACTATTCTGAAGGCGCTTCCGGCCTGCTGCGCAGCGGTGTAAAACGCGACTAATCCGCATTTCATAAATATTTTACGGGCGCAGACCATGCGCCCGTCCTCTTCTGCACACGCCGACTATATTTACTGCAATAACATCAGTCTTTCGGGAAGCATTGTCCTTGTATCCAGGGTCATGAGGGCCAGCACTAAATGAATAAACCTACTTTGCTGTTAAGTGCATTAGCGTTAAGCGTCGGATTATCTCTTGCCGCCCCGGCGCTGGCATCGCTGCCAACGCAGGTTCCGGGACAGGGTTCCTTGCCTAGCCTCGCGCCAATGTTGGAGAAAGTTCTCCCCGCCGTGGTGAGCGTACAGGTTGAAGGGACCGCACCGGCTAATCCGCAGGTTCCTGAAGATCTGAAGAAATTCTTTGGCGATGAGGGCGGTAACGGCCCCAGCCAACAGTTTGAAGGGCTAGGCTCTGGCGTCATCATCGACGCCATTAAAGGCTATGTGCTGACCAATAACCACGTGATCAGCGATGCACAGAAAATCAGCGTGCAGTTGAACGATGGCCGCGAATACGACGCTAAGCTCATCGGCAGCGATGATCAAAGTGATATCGCACTGCTGCAAATCCAGAAAGCAACGCACCTGACGCAAATCGCCATTGCCGACTCCGATAAACTGCGCGTCGGTGATTTCGCCGTGGCGGTAGGCAACCCGTTCGGCCTGGGGCAAACCGTGACTTCCGGCATTGTTTCCGCGCTGGGGCGTAGTGGGCTGAATCTCGAAGGGCTGGAGAACTTTATTCAGACCGATGCCGCAATTAACCGTGGCAACTCCGGCGGCGCGCTGCTCAACCTCAATGGCGAGCTGATTGGGATCAACACGGCAATTCTCGCCCCTGGCGGCGGTAGCATCGGGATTGGTTTTGCTATCCCTGCCAATATGGCGCAAACCCTGGCACAGCAACTGATCCAGTTTGGTGAAATTAAGCGTGGTCTGTTGGGTATTCGTGGCATGGAGATGAGCGCGGATATCGCCAAAGCGTTTAATCTCAACGTACAGCGCGGGGCGTTTGTTAGCGAAGTGCTGCCGGGTTCCGGCTCGGCAAAAGCGGGCATTAAGTCCGGCGATGTGATAACTAGCCTGAACGGTAAACCGCTCAACAGCTTTGCCGAGCTGCGTTCACGTATTGCAACCACCGAACCCGGCTCGAAGGTTAAGCTCGGCCTGCTGCGCGACGGCAAACCGCAGGAAGTGGAAGTCACGCTGGATAAGAGCACCTCGTCTACCGCCAGCGCTCAGTTGATTATCCCGGCGCTGGAAGGCGCAACGCTGAGCGATGGGCAAACCAAAGCGGGCGGTAAAGGCGTGGTGATTTCCAGCATTGAGAAAGGCAGCCCTGCGGCGCAAATTGGCCTGCATCAAGATGATGTGATCATCGGAATTAACCGCCAGCCAACGCCGTCCATTGCCGATCTGCGTAAAGTGCTAGAAGCCAAACCGGCGGTGATTGCGCTTAACGTCATGCGCGGTGGCGAGAGCATTTACCTGCTTCTTCGTTAAGCCGCGAAGTTCAATTCATGAGAGACAATCCCAGTCTCTCATGAATCCTCCTCACGCAGAGTCAACAACACCAGTAGTCCGCGCGCGCAATCAACGAGAATGCAGCATGTATATGTCCGCTTGACTCGTGGTATGCTTCCCGCAGTTTCCTTATCAACGATGCCTGTATCATGCTTCTAAAGCTCTTACGTTCGGTCGCACTGGGTTTACTGGTCGGCGGCATATTGATTGCTACCGTCCCCTCTTTACGCCAGTGGAATCCATTATCTACGCCGCGCTTTAATAGCACGGATGAGACTCCCGCCAGCTATAATCCGGCGGTGCGCCGCGCTGCGCCTGCGGTAGTTAACGTTTACAACCGCAGCTTGAACAGTAGCAGCAACAATCAGCTTGAGATTAAAACGCTCGGTTCAGGCGTTATCATGGACGAGCGCGGCTATATCATTACCAATAAACACGTTATCAATAATGCCGACCAAATTATTGTCGCGCTGCAAGATGGCCGTGTGTTTGAAGCGCTGTTAGTCGGCTCTGATAGCCTGACCGATCTGGCGGTACTGAAGATTAGCGCCACCGGCGGCCTGCCGGTTATCCCAATTAACCCAAGCCGCGTGCCGCATATTGGCGACGTCGTTCTGGCGATTGGTAATCCATACAACCTCGGGCAGACCATTACTCAGGGGATTATCAGCGCCACCGGGCGCATCGGCCTGAACCCAAGTGGTCGCCAGAATTTCCTGCAAACTGACGCCTCGATTAACCACGGTAACTCCGGCGGCGCGCTGGTGAACTCGCTGGGCGAGCTGATGGGCATCAACACGCTATCTTTTGATAAGAGCAACGATGGCGAGACGCCAGAAGGGCTGAGCTTTGCGATTCCGTTCCAGTTGGCAACCAAAATTATGGATAAGTTGATTCGTGACGGGCGCGTTATTCGTGGCTTTATCGGTATCAGTGGACGAGAAATTGCGCCAATCCACTCGCAGGGTGGTGGTATCGACCAGCTGCAAGGCATTGTGGTTAACGAGGTTGCGCCTGACGGCCCAGCGGCGCAGGCCGGTCTTCAGACCAATGACGTGATTATTTCGGTCAATGGCAAACCCGCCATCTCGGCGCTGGAAACCATGGATCAGGTGGCGGAAATTCGTCCTGGTTCGGTTATCCCGGTGGTCGTAATGCGTGATGACAAGAAACTCACGATGCAGGTAACGATTCAGGAATATCCGGCGTCAAACTAAGCCACACAAATAGCAAAGGGGCCAATGGCCCCTTTGTGACATTAAGGCCTTAGCCTTATTTATTGATGAACTCTTCGCCGAGCTGAATATCTTTTCTCAGCGTCTCCAGCATCCCTTCTAACGCCTGTTGTTCATAGGCGCTCAGCGTGCCAATAGCGCGGCGCTCTTCAATGCCATTTTTACCCAACAGCAGCGGCTGTGAGAAGAAACGGGCGTATTCGCCGTCGCCTTCAACATACGCGCACTCAACAACGCCTTTCTCGCCCTGTAACGCGCGAACCAGCGACAGACCAAAGCGTGCAGCCGCCTGGCCCATCGACAGCGTTGCCGACCCGCCACCCGCCTTCGCTTCCACCACTTCAGTACCCGCATTCTGGATGCGTTTGGTTAAATCATTCACTTCCTGAGAGGAGAAACTCACGCCAGGGATTTGTGATAATAAAGGCAGAATCGTGACGCCAGAGTGGCCGCCAATCACCGGTACTTCAATATCGCCACAGTTTTTGCTTTTAAGCTCAGCGACAAAAGTATTGGAGCGGATAATATCCAGCGTGGTGACGCCGAACAGTTTATTTTTATCGTACACGCCCGCTTTTTTCAGCACCTCGGCGGCAATCGCCACGGTGGTGTTAACCGGATTGGTAATAATACCAATGCAGGCTTTCGGCGCAGTTTTAGCAATTTGTTGTACCAGGTTTTTCACAATCCCGGCATTAACATTAAAGAGATCGGAGCGATCCATCCCGGGCTTACGCGCAACCCCGGCAGAAATCAGCACAACATCAGCCCCTTCCAGCGCAGGTGTGGCATCTTCACCGCAGAACCCTTTGATTTTAACATCCGTCGGGATATGGCTAAGATCAACGGCCACGCCAGGCGTGACGGGGGCAATATCATAGAGAGAGAGTTCTGAACCAGAAGGCAGTTGGGTCTTTAGTAGTAGGGCAAGTGCCTGGCCAATACCGCCGGCGGCACCAAGGACTGCGACTTTCATCCTAAACTCCTTATTATGGTTAATGACATTCAGGTAATAACCTGCTGTGGACCGCATTACCAACGCAGGAGATACCCTTTGCGACTCCATTGCGGCGACCTTAATTCACAGGGTAAATAATTACAATAGTAATGCATTACAGCATGCAGACTATCCAACAGCATTGCTGACGGTCTCCGCACAACTCCCGAAAAAAGATCTATACCCAAAATAATTTGAGTTGCTTGTAGGCGGTGACTGAGCGAAACCCCAGGGGGTGAGTGAAAACAGCCAACACCCAAGCAACTCGAAGTATGACGGGCATACACACAAAATCATTCAGGTTCGTGTCAGCAAGTGCAGCCAACACAGAAGCCGCTTGAAGGATGATGTGTATATCTACGAAACCAAATTTTCATCAACTATCGATTACAATATAGTCAGCATGTTGTATAAAACAACATCAATTCAATAACATTTCATTTACTTTTAACTTATTTAGATCCCGTGACATAGACATGTTTCTTAGGTCTAAATTTTGATAAAATCTTGCCTTTCTCTATTTGGCCCAGTCTTTTGGGATAAATTATTTTGCATAGAATAATCACCTATATGCATAATAATGTTAATTTCACCCCTATAACCAGGTGACATATGCGAAGTCCAACTAAACAAGAAGAATTAGTTAAAGCCTTTAAAGCGTTGCTGAAGGAAGAAAAATTTAGCTCTCAGGGCGAAATTGTTCAGGCCTTGCAAGAAGAAGGCTTCGATAATATCAACCAATCCAAGATTTCTCGTATGCTGACGAAGTTTGGCGCTGTGCGTACACGCAATGCCAAAATGGAGATGGTTTATTGCCTGCCCGCAGAGCTTGGCGTTCCGACAACCAGCAGCCCGCTGAAGAATCTGGTGCTGGATATTGACTATAACGATGCCGTTGTCGTTATCCATACCAGCCCAGGGGCCGCACAGTTGATAGCCCGCCTGCTGGACTCACTGGGCAAAGCGGAAGGTATCCTCGGCAGCATTGCTGGTGATGACACCATCTTCACCACCCCAGCACGAGGGTTCACAGTTAAAGATCTCTACGAGGCTATTCAGGTTCTGTTCGAACAAGAACTGTAACCCCTCTTTTCTCCTCTGGGCTTCCAGAGGAGTCTGCCCTTCCCCATCATTCCCGCAGCTTCAACTACCGCTTCGTTAGCATTTAGTGCGATTTTTCAGCCAAATACATATATTCAGTGAATATATCCTGTCTTAAGCGCACAAAATATCAAATTCACCTATCTTTTTGATTTTACGCATTATTAGCCGAATACTTAGCCAGACTATGTGATTTTTTATACGTATTTGTTCTAAAAATGACGATTCTTGACATGTAATTACACGCGAAACCATTAGTTAGGTATTAATATTTTATGTGATTAGTGTATACTTAATTTCGTGATGAGGGTCACAAAACAAAGACCCTTCAAAAAAATTCGACGAGGTGAGTATCATGAAAATCAAAACAACTGTTGCCGCTCTGAGCATCCTGTCCGTTATCTCATTTGGTGCGTTCGCCGCAGATTCTATCAACAGCGCTCAAGCGCAAAACCGTCAGCCTATCGGCACTGTATCTGTTGGCTCCGTGGGTTCGTCCCCAATGGATATGCACGAAATGCTGAACAAGAAAGCGGAAGAACAAGGTGCGTCGTCATATCGTGTGATTGAAGCACGTACCGGTGACCACTGGCACGCAACGGCTGAACTGTACAAATAAGTTGTGTGAAGCAATACGTCGGCAGTAAAAAAATGAATTACCACAGCGGTCTCAGGAATTAGAAAACATATCCTCTCACCGCTGAAAAATAAGGTGAGGAGTAAAAAATATGAAAAGCGCAATGATTATCGCATCCCTTGGTCTGGCATCCGTACTCTCTTTCGGCGCAAGCGCCGCAGTACATCAAGTCACCGCCGACCAGGCACAGAACCTGCAACCAATGGGCACTATCTCTGTCTCTCAAGTCGGCAGTGACCCAATGGATATGCGCAGTCAGTTAGCCGCAAAAGCTGAAAAAGAAGGTGCCAGCAGCTACCGCATCATTGAAGCGCGTACCGGCGACCATTGGCACGCAACGGCTGAACTGTACAAATAAACCCTCGTCGTCTTGTCTGACGACTTGCCCTCGCCCTTACGCGAGGGCTTTTTTTCATCCGCGTGGTACGTTAAATCGCAGCATCCCTTCCAGCTCCTCTTCGGCCTCATCAAACAGCAGAATCAGTGCGCCGTAGCGCCGACGCTGTTTGTCATCAAGATGGCTGAATTCTATCTCTAGCGGCAGCGGCATCTGCGGGCTGGTAACCACATCCCACAGCGTGTCCAGGTCATGGATGCTGTCTTTTTCGAGGGCAAAGAGTCGGGCAAACTCCCGGTAAAAATCGCCCTGATCCTCTATCTCATCGAAATCAAAAGTATAGATTTTCATTGTCTGCCCCCTTCCCGCCAACAAGACTAAAGTCCCCCAATGTGTAGCGTTTTCACCTCAAGGTACTCCTCTAAACCCAGCACCGATCCTTCACGCCCCAGCCCGGACTCTTTCACGCCGCCAAACGGCCCCAGCTCGGTTGAAACGGCGCATTCGTTAATGCCAATCATCCCGCTCTCTAACGCCTGCGAGACGCGGAAAACACGGGACAAATTTTGGCTGTAGAAGTAGGCCGCCAGGCCATACGGTGTATTGTTTGCCCGTTGAATCACTTCGTCTTCATCGCGGAAACGGAAACAGGCCGCCAGTGGGCCAAATGTCTCTTCTTGCGCCAGCAGCATATTCTCCTGACACTCACCCAGCACCGTCGGCTGCCAGAAATTCCCGCCCAGCGCGTGCGGCTGGCCTCCCGCAAGCACGGTCGCGCCTTTAGCTAACGCATCTTCAACATGCTCACGTACTTTTTTCACCGCCGATGCTTCAATCAATGGCCCGACAATAACCCCTTCGTCCAGCCCATTGCCCACTTTCAACGCCTTCACGGCGGCGCTAAGTTGGCTAACAAAACTTTCATACACGCTATCGTGGATATAGAAGCGGTTAACGCTGACGCACACCTGCCCGGCGTTACGGAATTTGTTAGCTATCGCTCCTTGTATTGCGGCGTCGATATCAGCATCTTCGAAAACGATATACGGTGCGTTACCACCCAGTTCCATTGAAACTTTTTTCATGGTTTCTGCGGCATTGCGAACCAGCGTTTTCCCCACCGCCGTGGAGCCGGTGAAGGAAATTTTACGAACATCATGACTCGCCATTATGGCATCGCTAATTTCCTGGGTATTGCCCGCCACCGCATTCAACACGCCGTCAGGAATACCGGCTTTTTTCGCCAGCACCAACAACGCAAAGGCACACAGCGGCGTGTTATTCGCGGGTTTAATTACCCCAGTACACCCAGCGGCGAGCGCGGGGCCGAGCTTGCGAGTGAGCATCGCCATAGGGAAGTTCCACGGCGTAATCGCCGCGACGACGCCAATCGGTTCACGGGTGGCCAAAATACGCGAGCCGGATTTTACCGGCGGAATGATTTCACCATTCGCCCGTTTTCCCTGCTCAGCAAACCATTGGATAAAGCTCGCGGCGTACTCCACCTCACCTTCGGCCTCTTTCAGCGGCTTGCCCTGCTCGACGGTCATCAGATGCGCCAGCCAGCTTTTATGTTCAATGATCAGGTGATACCAGCGGTACAGCAGCTCAGAGCGTGCTTTTGCCGTTTTTGCTCGCCACAGTGGAAACGCTCGCGCGGCGGCGGCAATCGCCAGTTCAGTCTCTTTTTTCCCAGCCTTAGCCACTTTGGCTACCACCTCGCCTGTGGCGGGGTTTAACACCTCAAAAGTGGTCTCAAGGTGATGCCATTCGCCATTCACCAGATAGCCTGTCTGAAAGAGATCATTGTCTTGCCATACTTGCGTGGTCATTACACCCTCCTGTGAAGTGAGTCTTTGTAAGTATAGGCAGGTGTGCTGAAGCGGGGGGAATTTGCGGCAAATGAAAACGCCCGGCGCGTTATCGGCGCCGGGCGTGAAAGTTAACTACTGGTTAGCGCACCCTGGTATTTATGCAGCATCGCCACCAGCCGACCAACCGGTTCAGTCACCTGATCGGGTGCCTCCCAGGTTTGCAATTTCTGCTGATACTCCTCAAGCTCGCCCAGCAACCGCGTAAAGTAATAACGCCGTTTATCGTCACTTCTGGCGGAAATTACCCGGTCGGCAGTACGACGCAGTTGGTGGTGAAACGCCGAAAGATCGTCATTCACTGGAATAGGCGCATCGCGAAGGCGCTGATGGGCAATAATCAACGTCAGCGCCAGGCGGAATTTAGCGATATCGCCAGGGAATTTGTTGAGCAGTAAAAACAGTTGCTGGTACAACGCAGGCAGATGGTTTTCTTTGCGCCGCGCCATATTGGTGGTCATTGCGGAAACCGCAGCAAACACGAATTGGTTCAGCAGCACTCGACCGGTTCGTGCGCGGGAGTTATCGCGGATAAGCAGGATAACGATAAACGCCATAAAACAGCCGACGATTTGCCCCAGTGCACTATCGAGAAACTGGCTAAAGTGGAACGTCATCGGGTTATCCAGCACCAAAATATTAATGGTACTGGCTAACGCCCCCATCGAACCCAGCCGCCGTTTCTGTACCTCAATTCCCAGGAAGAAGCACATTACCGCCAGGCTAATACACAGCAGCAACATGCTTTGCTGAGTGGCGGGGATAATCAGCAGAAAATACAGTGCGCCCAGCGGTAACGCGGCAATCGTGCCATAGATGAAATCAATCGCCACCATTCGTGGGTTTGGTAAGCGCATCGCCAACGAAGTGACCACCGCAATCATCACCATCGCCCCGCTGCCGGATGTCCAGCCCGTCCACAGCCAGAACAGAATACCCAATGCGCAGGACAACGTTGTACGCCAGAAGTTGACCATCGCGTGATGGCGCTCGGCAGATTCCGGGCGTACCACCACTTCACTTTGCAGAATTTCTTCTTCGCGGGCGTTGATTTTGGTGTTGCCAATCACCCCACGTTTCAACAGCAAATAGCGCGTCGCCGCCCCTACCCAGCTATAAATGGTCACCGGCGTGTCATGCTCGCCAGTCCACGCCAGCACTCGGCGCATACGCTTAAGCTGGCGATGCACATCCTGCACAGTTTCAACCGGCTCAGCAAACAGTTCACGGTAAGTGTCGGTCACCAGCTCCGGTCGCGAGTTCTGCATAATAAAAGTTTCGCAGGCCTGGGTAATCATGGTCAGCGACACGGTGTTCAGCGCTTTCAGGCGGCGGTTGGCTCGCGTCCAGCGTGACGATTCCATATTCAGATTGGTGCGCATCCCTTCCAGCGCAGTCGCGCGGCGCACTAACGCGTGCCAGGCGCGGTCTATTTCGTCGCTATCGCCATGCTGAATACCTAACTGCATTAAGCGATAGTGATCGAGCAACATCGCGTCCAGCTCGTGATCGATCTCTTTTTTAATCGAGCGCGGTGAGAACAATAGATCGGCGACGATCGCACAGACAATCCCGATTACTATCTCGCTACAGCGCTCTACGGCAAATTGCGGGGTAAGCAGCGGCTCGGCCTGTATGGTGACGATAATAATCAGCGCCGTGTAACCAGAAAGCCCCCACGCGTAGGAGTTTTCCACCCGCACCAGTGAAGATACCCACGTACAAAAACCGGCCCAGATACTGCACACCAGCAGCATTAAAAGCGGCGCGCGAATCATGATGATAATAATCACCAGTGCCGCGATACAGCCGATAAACGTGCCGACAATACGCAACATTCCGCGATAGCGAATAGCCCCCGCGTAAGGTTCGCCGCCCGCCGCAAAAGCGGGGCCAGCCGCCACGAGAGCCGCTGTCAGCACCGCCCAACGGGGTGTTTCAAGCTGAAAGTGGAAGCCGACAAACAACGCCAGCACCACGGCGCTGGCCAGTTTGACGGCAAAGCGGATGTGCTGGTTGGCAATGCTGAAAATGCCCATGACGATTAACCGAATTCGCGCAGGCGCAGCGCCAATTTCTGGAAGAAGGTCATTTGACTTGCGTCGCGGTCTTTCGCACCGGTAATCACCACCGTGGCGGTTGTTCCGGCAGGCCACTGGTTGCCCGTTTCTTCATCCAGACGGATACGTACCGGTACGCGCTGGGCCAAACGCACCCACTCCAGGTTGGAGTCGATGGTCGCCATGCCTTTGCTGTCAACGCTGCTGCTGGCGTTCGTGACACCCGCAGCGACGCTATCAACCGTTCCTTTAATCACATGGTTGCTGCCCAGCGGGGTAATTTCCGCACGGTAGCCAGGGCGTACGCCTTCAAGCTTCGTCTCTTCGAGGTAAGCCACGACGTAGAACGAATGCTGTTTTACCAACGCGACGGCGGTGGAGCCACGAGTAATAAACTCACCGGCATAGACATTCAGGTTGGTGACCCACCCATCGGCTGGTGCGCGGATAACCGTGCGTTCAAGATCGAGGCGCGCCAGGTCACGCGTGGCTTGCGCTTTCGCCATTTGGTGCAACACGGTTTGCAGCACGTTATTAGATTGGTCAATCTCTTCGCGCGACATCGCGTTGACGCCCAGTTGATTTCGTCGGCTGGCTTCACGCCGTTTTTCATCCGCCAACGCCTGGTAATAGGAGACATCGGCTTCCGCCTCAGCCAGCGCTTTTTGATAGCGCGGCTGGTCAATCACAAACAGCACCTGGTTTTTCGTGACCAGTTGGTTATCTTTCACCGCGACTTGCGTAATCAAACCTGAAACGTCAGGCGCAATTGCCACCACATCGGCACTAAAGCGGGCGTCACGCGTCCACGGCGATTCGGTGTAATAGACCCATGCACGGAAAATCGCGATGAAAGCCAGGGCGACCAGAATCACCGTAACGGCAGTACGGGAGATTTTTCTTGTTAGTGTTTTCACATCTACCTCAAACGAACAAACGTGATATCAAATAAAACAGGCAGCAGTACAGCGCCGTGTTGAACAACGCGGGATGCCAAACAAAATCATAGATCCCGGTTGGCGTCAGCATTCGACGCACCAACCAAAAAATGGCGAGCGATAACAACAGCTCAAAGAAGATCGGCGGAAATGAAAGACCGAAAATCACGATGACAGGAAACAGACTCATGTTGACCTTTGCTAGACTAGCGTGCAGGTAAGATTTCGATTTTTAGTTATGCAACTAACAGTATTTTAACGTAACTGTTATCCTGTTATCTACATAATGTGATGCAAATCACTTTTAAGCCAGAGTGAATAATGGAACGATTAAAACGGATGTCGGTATTTGCCAAAGTTGTTGAGCAAGGCTCCTTTACCGCCGCGGCACGACAGCTAAAAATGAGCGTTTCCTCCATCAGCCAGACTGTCTCTAAACTGGAAGATGAACTACAAGTTAAGCTCCTCAACCGCAGCACTCGCAGCATTGGCCTGACCGAAGCTGGTAAAATTTACTATCAGGGCTGCCGCCGCATGTTGTTTGAAGTGAAGGACGTGCACGAGCAGCTTTACGCTTTCAACAACACGCCTATCGGTACGCTGCGCGTGGGCTGTTCTTCAACTATGGCACAAAATGTTCTCGCCAGGATAACCGCCGAGATGTTGAAAGAGTATTCAGGTCTGACGGTAAATTTAGTGACCGGTATTCCCTCACCGGACCTGATTGCCGATGGGCTTGATGTCGTCATCCGCGTCGGCGCGCTCCAGGATTCCAGCCTGTTCTCCCGCCGCTTAGGCTCAATGCCCATGGTTATCTGTGCCGCCAAAAGCTATCTGCAACAGGCGGGCGTGCCGGAAAAACCGGCCGACCTGGTGAACCACTCCTGGCTGGAATACAGCGTTCGCCCGCATAATGAATTTGAGTTAATTGCGCCAGAAGGCCAGACGACACGATTCGCACCAGAAGGGCGCTTTGTCACTAACGATCCGATGACATTAGGCCGCTGGATCTCTGCCGGAGCAGGGATCGCCTACGTGCCATTAATGTGGGTCATCGAGGAGATCAATCGGGGCGATGTGGAGATCCTGCTGCCGCGCTATCAGTCCGATCCGCGACCGGTTTACGCGCTCTACACAGAGAAAGATAAACTACCGCTGAAGGTGCAGGTCTGTATCAACTACCTGACCGACTATTTTGTTGAGGTGGCGAACTTGTATCAGGGAATGCGCGACAAAGGCGAAACGGGCAAACGAGTGAAATGATTTTGCCGGAGGGGCTACGCTTATGAACCTCGTAGGTCAGATAAGACGCAGCCACCATCCGGCAGGACGAAATTACGCTGTGCCGCCCACGGTCAAGTTATCAACCTTCAGCGTTGGCTGGCCTACGCCAACCGGCAAGCTCTGCCCTTCTTTACCGCACACGCCGACGCCGTTATCCAGCTTCAGGTCATTACCTACCATCGATACCTGCTGCATGGTTTCGATACCTGAACCAATCAGCGTCGCACCTTTCACCGGTTTGGTCACTTTACCGTTTTCAATCAGGTAGGCTTCCGAGGTGGAGAACACGAATTTACCGGAGGTGATATCCACCTGGCCGCCGCCAAAGTTCGGCGCATACAGGCCGTACTCCACGGATTCAATAATTTCCTGCGGCGTGGATTTACCTGCCAGCATGTAGGTATTGGTCATTCGCGGCATCGGCAGGTGCGCGTAAGATTCACGACGGCCATTACCGGTTGGCGCAACGCCCATCAGACGCGCGTTGAGTTTATCCTGCATATAGCCTTTCAGGACGCCGTTTTCGATCAGCACATTGTACTGACCCGGCGTACCTTCATCGTCGATAGCCACTGAACCACGGCGATCGGTTATGGTTCCGTCATCAACGATGGTGCACAGCTCAGATGCCACCTGTTGGCCCATTTGTCCGCTGAATACTGACGTGCCGCGACGGTTGAAATCACCTTCCAGACCGTGGCCTACCGCTTCGTGCAGCAGAACGCCAGGCCAGCCTGCGCCCAGCACCACCGGCAGCGTACCCGCCGGAGCGGCAACTGCCGACAGATTCACCAGCGCCATTCGCACGGCTTCTTTCGCCCATGCATCGGCGCGCACTTCGCCGTCGAGGTCTGCGAGGAAATAGTCATAACCAAAACGGCCACCGCCGCCGCTTGCGCCACGTTCGCGCTTGCCGTTGTCTTCAACCTGCACGCTCACCGACAAACGCACCAGTGGACGCACATCGGCAGCCAGCGTACCGTCGGTCGCCGCCACTAAAATCAGCTCATAAACGCCGGTCAGGCTGGCGCTCACTTCTTGCACACGGGAGTCGGCAGCACGCGCTACGCTATCCACGCGGCGCAGAATGTCCAGTTTCTCTTCACGCGTCATGCTTTGCAGCGGGTCAAGCGAGGTATACAGCGCCGGATGCTCTACCGCACCCAGCGTGTGAACTTTACCATCACCAGCGTCACGCACGATGGTGCGCGCAGCCTGTGCGCTCTGCTGTAATGCCAGCAGGCTAATTTGGTCGGCGTAGGCGAAACCGGTTTTCTCACCGCTCACTGCACGAACCCCGACGCCCTGGTCGATATTGTAAGAACCATCTTTAATGATGCGGTCTTCGAGAACCCAGGATTCGTGATAGCTGGACTGAAAATAGAGATCGCCATAATCAAGACGGCGCTCTGTGAGTTGACCAAGAATGGCAAACAGATCCTGATGATTCAGGCCGTTCGCCGCCAGCAATTGTTCACTTACCAGATTTAAACTCATTATTTCGCTACTCGTTGATGCCCGTGCGTCTCACGCATTTCGGGCCTGAATTCCGGGTGTTTGTGTTATGAGATTGAGGCAATTCAAAGCTTGCGTCAAATCATGGCTTTTTATCGCTACGCTCCTGGCGCAGCACTTCGTTAATTTGTGGCTTGTCGATAGGGCCAGTGATGCGATAACGCAGAATGGATACTTTGCTCCACAGCGGCCCCAATACTTTGGTGGCAGCGAAAACCGCTG
This sequence comes from Kluyvera sp., assembly GCA_051656825.1. Taxonomy (GTDB): domain Bacteria; phylum Pseudomonadota; class Gammaproteobacteria; order Enterobacterales; family Enterobacteriaceae; genus Kluyvera. The sequence goes on along the minus strand of JBOFJM010000213.1, from coordinate 2,536 downwards.
CGCCGATAATCGGGTTAACCGCAAAAGCGGTGGCAACGCTGACTGTCGCCGAGATTTCTGGCGCGACAATCGCTTCCATGTTCAGCTCGCGGCGCACCAGGTTAACGGAGCCTTTCATGGCGATATCCGCCTCCAGGCCATCCACCAGCGTGTCGTCGGTATTCAGCACCCCGTCTTTAATCCATGAGGTGCTGCGAATCGAGTCAAAATAGAACCCTTCGCTAAAGGTGTCGCTAAAGTCAAAACGCAGCTTACGCAGCAGCGCATCGACACTCAGCAGACGCAGCAACTGCCCGGCATGGCCGGTCGATAAATCGGTAAACTGCCCTTTGCCTACGTGCGCTTTCAAAATACCGTTCAGCGATGCGATATCCGGCTGCCACGGTTTATTGCGCCAGTGTAAATCGTAGTCGATATCAACGGAAGAATCGCGAATCGGCGTCGAGGCACCAAAGAACGTTACCGCATCGTCAATCTTGTTGCCGTGGATTTTACCCTTCAGCGAGGTGCGCTGCCCGACAGGCGCGTTAACCCACATGCCATCGGCGGTTAAGCGCCCGAAGCCCGTATCCACCAGGCCATTCGCCAGCATGAGGGTGTCGCCTTTAACCGTAAAATCACCGTCAATGCGGCCATATTTTTGCCCCCACAGCCAGCATTCAGCACAGCGCAGTTGCAGGTCAGGCCAGCCGTGGAAGTCCACGGTGTTGTTGCCCGAAACAACGTTATCCGTCGGTGTTGAAGCCGCTGCCGCCAACGGGCTTACCGACGGGTTGTAATACAGATAGCGCACCGCCGCTTGCCACGGCGCGTTGTTTTTCATCGTCAGGCTGGCGTTAATTTCCCGCCCTTGCGCTTCAACCCGCGTACCATCCGTCGTGGGTTGTGAAACGATACTCAGGTTATTCCACTGCTGCCCGCCCAGAGCCAGAGATGGCGTTCGCAGCGTAATATTCTGCGGGAAGGCGGCAGCAGAACTGACACCATCCGCCGCGCCGTGCTGGAATAACGCCAGCCACTGCGCACCGTCCATCGGCGGTAAATTCAACTCAATGCCCGGCGTTTGCGGCAACGGTGGGATAGTGCGGCTTTCTGACGTCCAGATAGCGCTTTCTAACCGCAGTTTGTTACCCAGCAGCCAGCGGCTGTTGAGATGGTTTTCCGCGCCGACGTTACCGGTAAGGTCAAAACGATGCAGGTTGCCGTCAACGTTAAGCTTCAGCGGCAACGGCTGCCCCGCAGCTTTATTAGCCGGAGACGGTAAGTTACTGCTCACATTTTGCAGATCACCGGTAATGCCAATTTTGTAAGTGGCGCTGCCGTGATACGGCAATTCAATGGCGACATTGCCTTTCCACGGTACGCTACCTTTCAGCGCGTCGTTGAGCTGTTTTGGCAGCACACCGGTACGCGCTGGCTGCCAATCGGCCTGGAGATTCACCCCAACCTGATACGCTTTCGCGCCTTCGGTGGTGGTGAAGTCCACGTTCAGCGGCTGGTTAAACCAAGTCGCGGTCAGCGGTGCGCTGGTCAGGTTGCCGTTATCAAAGCTGAATTTGCCTCTCAGGTTGTGCAACGTGCTATCCAGCGGCTTGATATACAGGCTGTTGTTATTCAGCGCGACGTCGCCTTTGGCGCTCACCAGCTCGCCATCCAGCGGAATATTGAGATGTAAGCGAGCACTCACATCACCATCAAGCTGAAGCTCGTCGAGCGTTGCGCCTAATGACGCGCTAAGCGGCGTCTCTTTGAAATAAGGGCCAACCGCTTTACCCGGGCCGTTAATATCGGCATCAATCAGCAGCTTCTCTTTGCTGTAGTCAGGAATCGACGCGTTAAGATTGCTGGCAGTCACGCCGCCGAGCGTCGCTTTATCCGCCTTCATCCACAGGCCGTCGTTGATGAAGTTCAGTTCAATGTCCAGATTGCTCAGCGCAGGCCAGTCCGGCTGGAAGGCAAAGGTGGCACCGCGCAGCGGCACATACACCTGGAACTGCCCTTCGTTGTGCTTATAAGGGAACAAGTGCGGATTGCCGCCGTAAACCAGCGTGGCATTTTCGGCCTTTCCAGCTTTAATCGCACCACTCAGGTAGTCAACCAGCTTGCCGCCCATCAGGTTTTCCGGGAAGTAACGCCACGCCTGACCGCCATCGTCGGTGCTGATCCCCGCCAGGATACCCAACCACGGTTGATCATCCGCAGGCTGGAGGTAGCGGAAACCGCCGCTGGCGCGAACACCCGTCGCCTGTACGTCGATATTGCGCCCATCCAGCATGAAACCTTTATCGTTGTTCTGCCAGCTCAGCGTGGCAGCGCCGTTGGCGATTTCCAGCGGCGCACGGAACACATGTTCATACGGCATCCGCGCGTCCTGCACGGCAACCTGTAGCTCACCGTTTTCGACACTCCCGCTAATGCTGCCAGACACGTTCTCTGCGCCCGGCAGTAGCTCCCACTGCTTCCAGGCCAGGTTGTCCCAGCGGGCATTAAAGCGGGTTTTGCCGGTGTCCTGTAATGGGATGTCCATCGCCAGCGC
>JBOFJM010000212.1:0-1793 GCA_051656825.1 Kluyvera sp. | reverse complement strand
AGAGGCGGTGAATTTCATCGATAAACAGCACGTCGTGAGGTTCAAGATTGGTCAGCATCGCCGCCAAATCGCCAGCCTTTTCCAACACCGGGCCGGACGTGGTACGCAGGTTCACGCCCATTTCATTGGCGACAATATTTGCCAGCGTCGTTTTGCCTAACCCCGGCGGGCCAAAAATAAGCAGATGGTCAAGCGCGTCGCCGCGCAGTTTCGCCGCCTGGATGAAAATCTCCATTTGCGAGCGCACCTGCGGCTGACCAACGTATTCCGCCAATAGTTTTGGTCGAATAGCTCGGTCTGCCACATCCTCTGGCAGCGTATTTTCTGCGGAAATTAGGCGGTCTGCTTCAATCATCCTTTACCTCACAGCGCAGCGCGGAGCGCTTCGCGGATCAATGTTTCACTGCTGGCATCCGGGCGAGCAATTTTGCTGATCATCCGGCTGGCTTCCTGAGGTTTATAGCCCAGCGCCACCAGCGCAGCAACCGCTTCCTGTTCGGCATCGTCCGTCGCCGGGCTTGCCGGAGAGGTCAACACCAGGTCAGAGGCAGGCGTAAACAGGTCGCCATGCAGGCCTTTAAAGCGGTCTTTCATTTCGACGATCAGGCGCTCGGCGGTTTTCTTACCAATACCCGGCAATTTCACCAGCGCGGCGGGGTCTTCACGCTCAACGGCGTTAACAAACTGCGGCGCTGACATACCAGACAGGATCGCCAGCGCCAGCTTCGGGCCAACGCCGTTGGTTTTAATCAGTTCTTTAAACAGGGTACGTTCCTGTTTGTTATTAAAGCCATACAACAATTGGGCATCTTCGCGCACCACAAAATGGGTGAAGATAATCGCTTCCTGCCCAGCTTCCGGCAGCTCATAAAAACAGGTCATGGGCATATGCACTTCATAGCCGACGCCGCCCGTCTCCAGAAGAACCAGCGGGGGTTGTTTTTCGAGAATAATGCCTCTGAGTCTGCCTATCACATGACGCTCCTGCGTTAATGGCTCATGATATAAAGATGTATCATAAAAAAATGCTGGATAGATATCCAGCGAGGGATGCAACAAAAGTGCGTGTAATCAGGTTTTACTGGCTTTGGCGTGACGAAAGGTACTGAGTATCCGGCTCAATCCACTCAGTGTCGGGAGCAATTTCAGATAGACTCCGCATCAATCATCAAAAATCGATACGGTTTCAGAGTAGCCGAGTAGCCCTAACACTGGCGTATGTCGCCGCCAAAAATCTCGCGAAAGTGAAACTCATAATATTTAAAATAGAATGAAGATAGAAGATATAATAATAGCAAATACCTCGTTATAACCTCACTTGCTATTATTGAGTTGCAATGTTATTCATTTCGCTCAATGAAAAATAGACAATTATATTTATACGCTGAAATGGATAACACAATGAATATAAATCATCCCGCTAAATATGAAACTGGCGATATCGTTTTTACCAGTATTGGCGCCGCTCTTTTCGGGCAAATATCGGCTGCGTCGCAGTGCTGGTGTAATCATGTCGGAATTATTGTGGGTCACAACGGTGACGATTATCTGGTAGCCGAAAGCCGTATTCCCCTTTCTACCGTGACAACATTCACTCGCTTTATTAACCGCTCGCACGAACAGCGCTATGCCGTGCGCCGGTTGGCCGGAGGGTTAACCACAGAGCAGAAACTCTCACTGGTCGAAAAAGTCCCGGGCCATCTGAATAAACTGTATCACACCGGTTTTAAGTACCACTCCTCGCGTCAGTTTTGCTCGAAATTTGTTTTTGATATTTATAAAGAGGCGTTATC
>JBOFJM010000211.1:0-1883 GCA_051656825.1 Kluyvera sp. | reverse complement strand
CGGCAATTTCTGAAATACCGGTATGCATCGCATAGCTGCCCTGGCGCACCTGCCCGACGGTTTCGCGTAATGATTTCTGCATCGTTTGCAAGCCAGCAAAGATGGCGCTAATTTCATTTTTGCCATACACCGCAATCGGTCGCGCTAGATTGCCGTGCGCGATGCTGTCAAAATGATGGCTAATAATCGCCAGCGGTTTCACTATCATGTGGCGAACCCACCACAGCGAACCGAGCGTAATCAGCACGGAAATCAGCACCATCGCAGCAAATATCAGCGTCGAGCGGTGATAATCGCCCTGGCTTTCCTGCTCTGCGGCAGCGACATAGCTGTCGATATTTTTGCGCCACTTCTGGTAGTCGGCGTCAAATTGATCCTGTGAGGCCTGCACCGGTGCGGCGACAAATTCCGCCAACTGGTTGCTCTCCAGCCAGGAGACTTGATGCGTCAGCATGTCGTGCCACGCGGTAAAGCTTTTCGCCGTGGCACTTTGCAGATCTTTATCGTGATCATTCATTAATGGCAGCGCCATAAACCCCTGGAACAGCACCTCGCCCTGCGAAAGGCTCTGCTTCACGTCGTCCATCATGCTGCGCACTTCATTGGGCGGATAACTCAGCGCTGTGAGCGTGCCCGCTTTATTCAGCATCGTGCTGGCCTGTAGCATCGAGGCACGAGACTCGGTTAACGTATTCAGTTGCTGGCTGCTCTGGTCAACCTGGTAAATGTTGCTTTGCCCATCACGAAACGCCCAAAAAGAGAGGCCATTACTGCCTATCTGCAAGATCCCGCAGACGATCAAAATCAGAAACAAGGTGGTAGAGATTCGAATACGATAAAGCATCACCACTCCTACAAACGGCAAAGACCGCAGGTAAAATTAAAAGGTTTCCCAATGAGTATCAGTGCTACGGTGGCTCGACGCCGCCAGCCGTGGCGACGCAGTGACGACCGATACCGGCGAGGTTTGCGCTGCCCGAGGGGCAGAAACCACGTTAAGACGAAATGCCGCAACGGCCTGATTCAGACGTTCAGCTTGTTCTTCCAGCGCGGCGGCGGCCGTTGCCGACTCCTCCACCAGCGAGGCGTTTTGTTGCGTAACGCTGTCCATTTCCGCTACCGCGATAGCCACCTGATCAATGCCACGGCTTTGTTCATCAGACGCCGAGGCTATTTCCCCCATAATGTCGGTGACGCGTGTTACCGCATTGACAATATCGGTCATAGTTTCACCTGCGCTTTCCACCAGCACCGAGCCGGTATCGACACGGGAAACGGAGTCTTCAATTAATGCTTTAATTTCCTTCGCGGCCTGGGCGCTACGGCTAGCGAGGTTACGCACTTCACCGGCGACAACCGCAAACCCACGCCCTTGCTCACCGGCGCGCGCCGCTTCCACTGCCGCGTTAAGCGCCAGAATATTGGTCTGGAAAGCGATAACGCCGGTAATGTCGGAAATTTTCTGCGAGCTGGCGGCAATTTCATGCATGGTGGTGACTACGCCGTTTACCACTTTGCCGCCGCGCTGGGCGGTTTCCGATGCACTTTGCGCCAGATGCGAAGCCTGACGGGCGTTTTCGGCGTTCTGTTTCACCGTCGCCGTCAACTGCTCCATGCTGGCGGCAGTTTCTTCCAGCGATGCCGATTGCTGTTCGGTGCGCGCTGAGAGGTCGTTATTACCCGCCACAATTTCACTCGTGCCGTAGTAAATCGCCTCTGCCCCTTGCCGAACATGCGTCACCGTGCCGGTTAGCGCGGTTTGCATATGGTTGACGGTATCGGCAAGTTCAGTAATTTCATTACGCCCACGCAGCGCCAGGCTCTGCGTCAGGTCGCCTGCGGCGATGTGGCGGATATGCCCCATAACCCGCGCTAATGGTTTC
>JBOFJM010000210.1:0-3101 GCA_051656825.1 Kluyvera sp. | reverse complement strand
CGTCTCCGGTACGGGGAAAACCACCGTCGGGCAGGCGCTGGCACAAGCGCTGGGCGCCAAGTTTATCGACGGCGATGACCTTCATCCCCGCCACAACATCCTCAAGATGGCCTCAGGTCAACCGCTGGAAGATAGTGACCGCCAGCCGTGGCTCGAACGTATCAGCGATGTCATTTTCAGTCTTGGGCAGAAAAATGAGTCCGGCGTGTTGGTCTGTTCAGCGCTGAAAAAGCGCTATCGCGACCAGTTACGTCAGGGCAATCGCCACCTGTGTTTTCTGTGGCTTACCGGCGATTACGACTGCATTTTGCAGCGAATGCAGCAGCGCAAAGGCCACTTTATGCCAGAAGCCCTGTTACGTAGCCAGTTTGCGGCGTTAGAAGCGCCGGATGACAGCGAGCCAGATATTCAGCCGATCGATATTTCAACGGATGTCAGCAGCATTGTCGCCCGCGCCATCACCCTTTTACCTTCGCAACCCGTACAGGGAATTCCAGCATGATTATCGATACCCTTTTCAACGCAGAAAAAAACGCGTTTTATCCGCCGGTTATCCGCAAGGCGTTGCGCGCGGTTATCCAGCAGGAACCGCACAGCCTGCCGCCGGGCAAATATACCGTTGATGGCGATAACCTGTTTTTTAACGTCGTTGAAGGTGACACCCGACCGCTTGCCGAGCAGCGCCCTGAGTTTCATCGCCAATATATTGATATTCATATCTTACTGGCGGGAGAGGAGGTGATCGGAGCTGGAAATAAGGGGCTGGCAATCACACCAGACGGTGAGTTTAATTCGGCGCATGATATCGGTTTTTGTACCCAAATCAGCAGCGAAACGCTGATTCATCTGCACTCAGAGGAGATTGCGATTCTCTTTCCTGGCGAACTGCATCGCCCGATGGGCAGTCCTGGCGCGGGCGCGCCGCTGCGTAAAATCATCGTCAAAATTGATAACGAGCTGCTGTAAGCGTTGCGCGCTGGCCCCGAATCACGGGGCCACGGATAACAGTTAGTTATCCAGCTCGTTCATTTCGCGAACCTGGTCGCGGTTAATCTGCTCGGTTTTGCCGGTTTCCGCATTTTTGTACGATACCAGGCCGGTATCTTTATCAACCTGCGGCTTACCGTCGGTGACGATTGATTTGCCGTCTGTGGTCTTTAACGTTTGGTTGGATGAACAACCGGCGACGGTAAAGAGAGCGGCTGCAGCAAAAATTGAGGTAGCCAGAAGTTTATTTCGCATGGTGTTCTCCCTGCTTTTCAGTTGAATTTCATTATCGACCTAACCATTTTAGGCTAACTGACTGACAGGAGATGGAAAACCAGAACACTCCGAAGAACTACGGAGGGGGGGTTGCCGGATGGCGGCTGCGCCTTATCCGGCCTACAGGTGGAAAATATGATTTTTGTAGGGCGGGTAAGCGGGAATTGCCGGATGGCGGCTGCGCCTTACCCGCCCTACAGGTGGAACATGTGGTTTTTGTAGGGCGGGTAAGCGAAGCGCCACCCGCCGGATACAAGCGGTGCGGCTTACTTCTTAATCTGCGCGTGCATTTCCTGTACCGACGTCACTTTGTCAGTAGCATCGGCATTCAGCGCCATGGTGGTTGCGAAACCGCCGTTCAGCGTGGTGTCGTAATGCACTTTGTATTGCAATGCGCTGCGGCGAATCAGCTTGGAGTCTTCAATCGCCTGGCGGCCTGCGGTGGTGTTGATGATGTAAGTGTATTCGCCATTCTTGATACGGTCTTGAATGTGCGGGCGACCTTCATGCACCTTATTCACCAGACGCGGGTTAATGCCCGCTTCGCCCAGCACAATCGCCGTGCCGTGGGTCGCGTCCAGCTCAAAGCCCTGTTTCAGCAGTTTTGCCGCCAGGTCTACGACGCGCTCTTTATCGCCTTCGCGAACGGAGAGCAGCGCGCGGCCCTGTTTTTTCATGGTGGAGCTGCTGCCCAGCTGCGCTTTCGCAAAGGCTTCCGCGAAGGTGCGGCCTACGCCCATCACTTCCCCGGTAGAGCGCATTTCTGGCCCTAACAGCGGGTCAACGCCCGGGAATTTGTTGAACGGCAGGACCACTTCTTTCACCGAGTAATACGGTGGAATAACTTCTTTGGTCACGCCCTGCTGTGCCAGCGTTTTGCCAGCCATCACACGCGCCGCCACTTTCGCCAGCGGTACGCCGGTCGCTTTGGAGACGAACGGTACGGTACGCGCCGCACGTGGGTTGACTTCAATCAGGTAGACTTCGTTGTTTTTCACCGCAAACTGCACGTTCATCAGGCCGCGCACTTGCAGTTCGAAGGCCAGTTTCTGCACCTGCTGGCGCATCACATCCTGAATTTCCTGGCTCAGCGTGTAAGCGGGCAGTGAACAGGCGGAGTCACCGGAGTGTACGCCAGCCTGTTCGATATGTTCCATGATGCCGCCAATCAGCACCATTTCGCCGTCGCAGATGGCGTCCACGTCCACTTCAATCGCATCGTCGAGGAAGCGGTCGAGCAGCACTGGCGCATCGTTAGAAACGCTTACCGCAGTCTGGAAGTAACGTTTAAGGTCAACTTCGTCGTAGACGATTTCCATCGCCCGGCCACCCAGCACGTAGGACGGGCGCACCACCAGCGGATAACCAATCTCTTTCGCCTTCTCAACCGCCATTTCAATCGCCGTTACAGTGGCATTCGCCGGTTGTTTCAGCTTCAGGCGGTCAACCGCATGTTGGAAGCGCTCGCGGTCTTCTGCACGGTCGATAGCGTCCGGGCTAGTGCCGATAACCGGTACACCAGCCGCTTCCAGCGCGCGCGCCAGTTTCAGCGGGGTTTGACCGCCGTACTGAACAATAACGCCTTTCGGTTTTTCGATACGGACGATTTCCAGCACGTCTTCCAGCGTGACCGGCTCGAAGTACAAGCGGTCGGAAGTGTCGTAGTCGGTGGAGACGGTTTCCGGGTTGCAGTTGACCATGATGGTTTCATAACCATCTTCGCGCAGCGCCAGCGAGGCGTGTACGCAGCAGTAGTCAAACTCGATACCCTGGCCGATACGGTTCGGGCCGCCGCCGAGCACCATGATTTTGTCGCGGTCAACGGACGGGTTGGCTTC
>JBOFJM010000209.1:0-3098 GCA_051656825.1 Kluyvera sp. | reverse complement strand
TCAGATGTTAAACGTGAAGGATAACATTGTTTTAGCAACGGCCCATAGGGCGAGGCGAAGCCGAGTCATCCTGCACGACCCACCATTTTCGTGGTGGAACCGAGTAAAGAATCTTTCAGGCAACACCCGAATGGGTCGTTAGCTCAGTTGGTAGAGCAGTTGACTTTTAATCAATTGGTCGCAGGTTCGAATCCTGCACGACCCACCATCCTGAATGATTAATGCAGTGCCATCCCGAAAGGGGTCGTTAGCTCAGTTGGTAGAGCAGTTGACTTTTAATCAATTGGTCGCAGGTTCGAATCCTGCACGACCCACCATCTAACATCAAGTGCAGATGTTAAATGTGAAGGATAATGTTGCTTGAGCACAACCCATCAATGTAGAAAAGCGCCCTAAAGGCGCTTTTTTGCTATCTGGTATATCCCCATTCCTGCCTGATTTTCTACCTGCGTTTTATTTATCAGCCTAATGAATAAGATACTTATAGGCCGGATAAGACATTCGTCGCCATCCGGCATAGCTCTGCGCAATTATTGTGACTTTTCTCAGCCGATCCGCTATCTTGTTTAGCATATAAAACAAATATGGCCAATCATGGCGCAAGTAACGCCTTCAATTGGTTAATTCGTTAAGCCAGTAAAACGAGATGCATGATGAGCGTGATGTTTGACCCTGAAGCAGCAATTTACCCGTTCCCTGCGAAACCAGCGCCGTTAAGCGATGATGAAAAACAATTTTATCGCCAAAAGATCAAGCGTTTACTAAAAGAGCGCAATGCGGTAATGGTAGCGCACTACTATACCGACCCAGAAATTCAACAGCTGGCAGAAGAGACCGGTGGCTGTATTTCGGACTCGCTGGAAATGGCCCGTTTTGGCGCAAAACACGCGGCGTCCACGCTGCTGGTCGCCGGTGTGCGCTTTATGGGAGAGACGGCGAAAATCCTCAGCCCAGAAAAAACCATCCTGATGCCAACGCTAAACGCCGAGTGCTCGCTCGATCTCGGCTGCCCTATTAATGAATTTAACGCCTTCTGTGATGCCCATCCTGACCGCACGGTGGTGGTTTACGCCAACACCTCAGCCGCCGTTAAAGCACGCGCAGACTGGGTGGTGACCTCCAGCATTGCCGTAGAACTGATCGAACATCTCGACAGCCTCGGTGAAAAAATTATTTGGGCGCCTGACAGACACCTCGGTCACTATGTGCAAAAGCAAACTGGGGCCGATGTTCTGTGCTGGCAGGGGGCGTGTATCGTTCACGACGAGTTTAAAACCCAGGCATTAAGCCGTATGAAGGCGTTATACCCACAGGCTGCGGTGTTGGTGCATCCAGAATCGCCACAGGCCATCGTTGATATGGCCGATGCCGTCGGCTCAACCAGCCAGCTTATCAACGCGGCTAAAACGCTGCCACACCAACAACTGATTGTGGCGACCGATCGCGGCATTTTCTACAAAATGCAGCAGGCTGTGCCGGAGAAAGAATTATTTGAAGCGCCAACGGCGGGGGAAGGGGCGACGTGCCGCACCTGTGCGCACTGCCCGTGGATGGCGATGAACGGCTTGAAAGCGATAGCTGAAAGCCTGGAAAACGGTGGCGTAGCGCATGAGATTCACGTTGATGAAGCGCTTCGTCAGGGTGCGTTGGTTCCACTGAACCGAATGTTAGATTTTGCGGCTACACTTCGAGGGTAACTGTCTAACACATTGGAGCGAAAATGGATTTTTTAAGTACGCAAAATATTCTGGTGCATATCCCTCTGGGAACAGGGGGCTATGACCTGTCGTGGATTGAAGCCGTTGGCACTATCGCCGGTCTGCTGTGTATCTGGCTGGCAAGCCTTGAGAAAATTACCAACTACGCGTTTGGCCTGATAAACGTCACGTTGTTTGCGATTATTTTCTTCCAGATTCAACTTTACGCCAGCCTGCTTTTGCAGTTGTTCTTTTTCGCTGCCAATGTCTACGGCTGGTATGCCTGGTCGCGGCAAACCAGCCAGAATCAGGCCGAGCTACAAATCCGCTGGTTGCCGATGCCCAAAGCACTGGCCTGGCTTGTGGCATGTGTCGTGGCCATTGCACTGATGACGATATACATCGACCCCGTTTTCGCCGTGCTGACGCGCGTTGCGGTAGCCACCATGCAGACGCTGGGGATTAACGTGGCGATGCCGGAACTCCAGCCAGATGCATACCCGTTCTGGGACTCTTGCATGATGGTGCTGTCGATTGCCGCTATGGTGTTGATGACCCGCAAATACGTCGAGAATTGGCTATTGTGGGTGATAATTAATGTAATTAGTGTGGCGATTTTCGCGCTACAGGGCGTTTACGCGATGGCGCTGGAATATTTAATCCTGACCTTTATCGCCCTGAACGGTAGCCGAATGTGGATGAATAGCGCACGTGAACGCGGTTCTCGCGCGCTGTCTCATTAGTGGTGGTGATGATGCCCGAGTCCAGATTGCGCCTCGTTGAGGTGGCATTCTGGGCCGTTACAGGGTTGGTATTCCATCTGCACTGTGGCGTGTTCAATTTGGTACTGATGCTCAAGGAAATGGTGAATATGTTCCAGCAGCGCATCGTGGTCATGCGGTGGAACCACCTGGACATGCAGCGTCATCAACGGCTTTTCGCCGACCAACCAAACATGCACGTGGTGAACATCTCGCACTTCGGGCAGTGAACGACGCATATTACGCTTTAACGCCGCGACATCTATCGACTGCGGAGCGCCTTCCAGCAGTTCATTGACGCTCTCCTTCAGCAGCGACCAGGCGCTACGTAGCACCAGGCACGACACCAATACCGACAGAATGGGGTCGATAGGCGTCCAGCCTGTCGTCATAATAACAATCGCCGCCACGATAGCGCCGATTGAACCGAGCAAATCGCCCATCACATGCAGCGCCGCTGCGCGGACGTTAAGGTTTTTCTCCTCGCTTCCGTGGTGCAAAATCCAGAAGGCGACGATATTTGCCAGCAGCCCGGCAACCGCAATCACCATCATCGTGACACCTGCCACCGGCTGCGGATGATAGAACCGCTGCACAGCTTCCCAAACGATCAGCACAATGATAAACAGCAGGGCAAGGG
>JBOFJM010000208.1:0-2820 GCA_051656825.1 Kluyvera sp. | reverse complement strand
CATATCGGTTTTGTACAGCCCCTCTGTCGTCAGCCCTTTGCCGCTGGTAAACATCCAGTGTCCGGCGTAGAGGCTATTTTCACTGCCCTGTGGGCTTAAGGTAATCGCGTGGCTGCGATTGTACTGCCCGCCCATGATTATCACGCTGTCGTGTTCCTGGTCGATCAAATAGTTCGCCAGTGGCAGGTAGTTAGTGATTATCTGCACTGGTTTGCCACAGATCTCCTGACCGACCAAAAATGCGGTGGATCCGCAGTTGATCACCACGCTTTCTCCAGGCATCACCAGTTGCGCGGCGGCTTGGGCGATTCGTACTTTCTCGTCGTGATTTTGCGCCTGATGAATATTCATCGGTGACCAGCGAGGTCGTTGCTGATTGATGGCCTCGGCCCCGTTACGCACTTTTTTCAGCTTGCCGCTTTCATCAAGTTTGTTGATATCCCTGCGAGCCGTAGCGGGTGAAATCCCCAGACGGGAAATCACCTGCTCTACTGTAACAAAGCCCGCCTGTGCCAGCAGTTCCAGTAGAATCTGATGTCTTTGCGCTTCCGTCATGAGCTAATCCGAAAAAAAATGATGATTTAAGATGATATTTGAAAAACAGAAAAAATACTATTCCGTATAAGACTGTACAGGCCGGATTCGCATTGCGCGATCCGGCCTGAGTCGCTTACAGGAAGGATTTAAACGGCAGGTCAGGCTCAATCGTAAAGCAGTCGTCGAAGCCGCGTGGATAGTGATATTCAAAGTTGTCTTTATCCAGCGGCCAGGTAAATTTGCCTCCTACCTGCCAGATAAACGGTTTGAATCCGTACTTCAGGCGATCTTTTTTCATTTCCCACAGTACGCGAATTTCCTGCGGGTCGGCCTGGAAGTTTGACCAAATATCATGATGGAACGGAATAACCACTTTCGTATTCAACGCCTCAGCCATGCGCAGCATATCGGCACTGGTCATTTTGTCGGTGATCCCGCGCGGGTTTTCACCGTATGAACCTAACGCCACATCAATGTGATGCTCGTTACCGTGTTTTGCATAGTAGTTGGAGTAGTGCGAGTCACCACTGTGGTACAGCGTGCCGCCAGGGGTTTTGAACAGATAATTGACGGCGCGAACGTCCATGCCATCAGGCAGTACGCCAGCGGCTTTTTGATCGGCGGGCAGGGTGATTAAAGCTGTGCGATCAAATGCGTCAAGTGCATGAATCTCAATATCTTTTACTTTGACGACATCGCCAGGTTTTACCACGATGCAGCGCTCTTTTGGCACGCCCCAGCCAATCCAAAGATCAACGCAGGTTTGTGGGCCAATAAACGGCACATCGCTGGCGCAGTTTTGCATGACTGCGGCGGCGACGTTGACGTCGATATGATCGTTGTGATCGTGTGTCGCCAGTACGGCGTCAATCTGGCGAATGGCAAACGGGTCTAGTACAAACGGTGTGGTACGCAGGTTTGGCTGGAGTTTTTTCACCCCGGCCATGCGCTGCATCTGATGGCCTTGCTTCATCAATGGGTTACCGTGGCTTTGCTTGCCCGTGCCGCACCAGAAATCAACGCAGACGTTGGTGCCACCTTCCGATTTTAGCCAGATGCCCGTACAGCCCAGCCACCACATGGCAAAGGTGCCTGGCGCGACCTGTTCCTGCTCGATCTCCTCATTCAGCCAGCTTCCCCATTCCGGGAAGGTGCTCAGGATCCAAGATTCCCGCGAGATAGTCTCTACTTTGCTCATCGTGTTCCCTCTTTATTTGTCATGAATAATCATATGGTGATTTGTTGTGATTGATAATCTCACCGTTTTTTCATGAATGCAATGAGGGAATTTTTCTGACTAGCAAGATAAGGACGGAATAAATCACATTATGTGAGCAATGACTGATCTATATTTGTTTAATATAATTATGATTTTAAAGGTTTATTTTTATTTCTTTTTGATCTCGCATTATTCCGCACTCTCAGTGTGTTTATTATTGCGGTGTGCGTCACATTTAATCAAATTGAATCTTGTTGTGATTACTTTTGATTACTAGAGTGTGTGGCACCATCGGTTGAACAGGGTCGTACAGGTTCAGCCCCCTTATTTACTGGAGAGCGTTATGGAGATCCTCTACAACATCTTTACCGTCTTTTTTAATCAGGTAATGACCAATGCCCCGCTGTTGCTGGGGATCGTGACCTGTATCGGCTATATCCTGTTGCGTAAAAGCGTTAGCGTCATCATCAAAGGCACTATCAAAACGATCATCGGTTTTATGCTCTTACAGGCGGGTTCTGGCATTTTGACCAGCACCTTTAAACCAGTTGTGGCGAAGATGTCTGAGGTGTACGGCATCAACGGCGCAATCTCTGATACCTACGCTTCGATGATGGCGACGATCGTATGGGTGACGCCTACAGTTGGGTAGGATACGCGGTACTGTTAGCGTTGGCGCTGAACATCTGTTACGTACTGTTGCGTCGTATTACCGGCATTCGCACCATCATGCTCACTGGGCACATCATGTTCCAGCAGGCGGGGCTGATTGCGGTATCTTTCTACATCTTCGGCTACCCAATGTGGACCACGATTATCTGCAATGCGGTGCTGGTGTCGCTCTACTGGGGCATCACCTCCAACATGATGTACAAACCGACGCAGGAAGTGACCGACGGTTGCGGATTCTCAATCGGGCATCAGCAGCAGTTTGCCTCGTGGATTGCCTATAAAATTGCGCCGTATTTGGGCAAAAAAGAGGAAAGCGTCGAAGATCTTAAGCTACCCGGCTGGCTGAATATCTTTCACGACAACATCGTCTCAACGGCGATTGTGATGACCAT
>JBOFJM010000207.1:0-3392 GCA_051656825.1 Kluyvera sp. | reverse complement strand
GGAATCTTTGGTCGCTTTCTGAATCTGCTCTTCGGTCGCGTCAGCCACGTTCGGCGTATAGCGTTTGAGCAGCAGACCGTAGCCCAGGTCTTTCTTCACGTCGTTGAACTGAGAACGCACCGCAGGGTCAGTTGCGCCGGAACGCAGTTGCTCCAGCAGCGAGTAAGCCTTCATGCCGTTACGGATACGCTCTTCGTGCTGCACCATCAGATCTTTCAGACCGGTAACCTGCTTGTCCACAGAACGGGTTGCGATGATGCCCAGCGCGTAAGGAATTTGAATCGAGAAGTGGTTTTCCTGCGCATCCTGATCGGGAATACCAAACAGCGTAAAGGATGCCGGAGCCGGCTGAGTTTCCCATTCGGCTTCAATGGCAGCCAGTTTGGTTTTCTGCACGTCACCCATTTCGTAACCCGATTCGTCACCCAGGACGATAACGGACAGGATAGCCGCCATGCCGAAGCTGGCTGCAATCGCGAAAGAGCGCTTAGCAAAGGCGAAATCACGGCCTTTGAGCATGTACCAGGAGCTAATAGCAAGGATGAACATCGCGCCAGTCACATAGCCCGATGCAACGGTGTGAACGAATTTCACCTGAGCAACTGGGTTCAGTACCAGCTCAGAGAAGCTCACCATCTCCATGCGCATGGTTTCAAAGTTGAAGTCTGAGGCAATCGGGTTCTGCATCCAGCCGTTCGCAACTAGGATCCACAACGCAGAAAGGTTGGAGCCCAGAGCCACCAGCCAGGTTACCGCCATGTGCTGGACTTTGCCCAGACGATCCCAACCGAAGAAGAACAGACCTACAAAGGTAGATTCGAGGAAGAAGGCCATCAGACCTTCGATGGCCAGCGGCGCACCGAAAATATCACCCACATAGTGAGAATAGTAAGACCAGTTAGTCCCGAACTGGAACTCCATGGTCAAACCTGTAGCCACACCCAGCGCAAAGTTGATACCAAACAACTTGCCCCAGAACTTGGTCATATCTTTATAAATCTGTTTGCCGGAAAGGACGTACACCGTTTCCATGATTGCCAGCAAGAACGCCATACCCAGCGTCAGCGGTACAAACAGGAAGTGGTACATCGCGGTCAAGGCAAACTGTAAGCGCGACAGTTCGACTATATCTAACATTATGACTCCTTGCTCATCGCATGAAGACTCCGAGATTGAACCCGTGAACCAGATTCAAACACATGCCCCAATACAAATTTATTTGTGTCCCGTTTCGTTACGACTTCATCCCGAGAGGAAACCATCGTCGGCAAAGGTTACAAATACGTTAATAAAAAAACCAATTTGATCCCTCAATATATTACGCCGTAATAACCATACAATAAACAGGTTTTTACTGTAGTGTCTTTACGTTTTACGACGTTGATCAATATATAGCGGAGAGGGTACTTTTCATCCAGTTTGATGTGGGGCAATTAAACTCTCTTTTGTCATCGTTTCCAAGTATTACATATTGATATAAATCAATATTTACGTTTTATGTTGAATATGTGTTTAAACAAACAATCAATGTAAATTGATTGTTAATTAAATGTTCAAACAAAGAATTTTATAGTTGCCAAAAAAGACAATATGAGAATTATAGGTAATTTTATTTAACCTAATGGCGGGAAGCAAAAAGAAAAGACAAGATGGGATTGTGTTAATTCGTTCACAGTAATTTTTAGCTAGCACATATTTAGGTATTTTCTACCCTCGCCGCATTTTCCTTCCTCTCCGGCAAACATCACGGCGTTAGTTTATGGATATAATAAACCAGGTTGATTATTTCAACATCACTTAACAACGCGCATTATCTGCCGGAGCCAACGGCTCCGGCAGCGTCGTTATGCTCAGTTTAGCTTCACACTAAACGTTCGCGACTGCCCCGGCAGGAACACTCCGGTAATACCGCTGGTGTCTAACGGCTCCCCTTTTGGCACTTCATCCATTCCCGTTTCGCTGCAATGGGCAACGCTTCGGCTAAACGAGACAGCGGCATCGCCACACAGGCTGTCTGAAGGGTTGAACAGCCGCAGAATAATTTCATCACGGTCTTCCGCTTTCTTTAATGCGCTCAGTTGGCAGCCAACCGGTGACATCGTCAACAGGCTATAGCTGTCTGGCGTCGTAAACGGCGCTTTATTGAGTTTCATCGCATCCCACGGAATTTTGTTGTAACACTGAACCGGCGTTAACCACGCGCGCGCTTGCTGCGCCAGCCCCACACTCAACGGCGTACCGTTGTAGCTAAACATACTGAAACGCGCATGGAATACGCCGCGCATTTGTGAATCTGGCACTGGCATTTTTATCCCCGACGGTCGCCCTGGGCGGAGCAGTAAATCTTCTTTGCCCAGCAAGCCGACACCGCGCAGTAAGGTCAGCGCAAAGGTTTTATTCTCCTCCCCCACCACTTCAAATTCGCGCAGCCCTTCACTGAATATCGCCAGGCCGTTACTCCCTTCCTGCAACGTGGCATAATTCAATAAATTCCACACCGGAACCGGCGCTTCTTTCCACCCTTCTTCCTGCCAGTTCGCCATTGCCGGGTCTTGAATCGGGCGCATTACCGTACCAAACTGGGTATCCGCCAGCACTTCCTGTGTGTTGAATGGTGTAGGAATCAGTACGCGCACACGATGGTCGTCGGCCTGGTTATCAAGACGGACATCGACATCAATACGGCGGCTGTTATGGCTGAGCGTAACGGTCATTTCAACGCCTAATTCGCCGTTACGTTGCCGTGCCGAACGTTCGCTCAGGTTAGCTGGAACCGCCATGCGATAGCGAAGAATCACCCGACTTTGCCACGCCTCGTGGATAACCTGGTGCTCAACGCCCGCCCCCGCTGATGTTAGTAGCCACTCTTCGCGCGACGGCGAATAATCATATTCATCGCCGTCATCGGCGCTTTCTTCTATTTCCAGCACGCGTTGGTAAACAATGCCGGCGTCTTTATCGCGCAGGCACAGCGTCCCATCAACGTTGAGAGAGATTTGCCAAAATGCGTTTTCCAGCAGCGCAGAGGTGTCGGCAAGCGGAGCTGCCAGGTGACCCGCAACGTGCGGTTCTATATATAAGGTGCGATAGCCCATCGACGGCAGGGTCTGATAAAGTTGAACATCAAACTCCATAAACGGTTCATAGTTGCCGTAATGCACAATTTGTCGGTCAATCAGGCCAGGGTCTAATTCACGCGCGCTGCGGATAAAATAAGGAATCTCGTTGCCGTTGCCATCCACCAGGCGGAACTGGCTGGCGCGCAGGCGAACGGTAGTGTTAATCACCTCTTCGCGCGGCCACGGCATCAGGTTAAACATCACCAGCTTGTCTTCGTCGCTTTGCGGCATGTTATCGACAATTTTGCGCAGATAAAAACGCAGCAGATTGTC
>JBOFJM010000206.1:0-4913 GCA_051656825.1 Kluyvera sp. | reverse complement strand
GTCCACTTGTGCTCCCACCAACGACAACCTGATGGAATTGGTTGTTATGGTTGATGCCCTGCGTCGTGCTTCCGCAGGCCGAATCACTGCCGTTATTCCTTACTTCGGTTATGCTCGCCAGGATCGTCGCGTACGTTCTGCTCGTGTACCTATCACCGCTAAAGTCGTTGCGGACTTCTTGTCCAGCGTTGGCGTTGACCGTGTACTGACAGTAGACCTGCACGCTGAACAGATTCAGGGCTTCTTCGATGTTCCGGTTGATAACGTATTCGGTAGCCCAATTCTGCTTGAAGATATGCTGCAACTGAACCTGGATAACCCAATTGTGGTTTCTCCAGACATTGGCGGCGTTGTTCGCGCACGTGCTATCGCAAAACTGCTGAACGATACCGACATGGCTATCATTGACAAACGTCGCCCGCGTGCGAACGTTTCCCAGGTTATGCATATCATCGGTGATGTTGCCGGTCGTGACTGCGTGCTGGTTGATGACATGATCGATACGGGCGGTACGTTGTGTAAAGCGGCTGAAGCGCTGAAAGAACGTGGTGCAAAACGCGTATTTGCTTACGCAACCCACCCGATCTTCTCCGGCAATGCGGTTAACAACCTGCGTAACTCTGTCATCGACGAAGTGGTTGTCTGCGATACCATCCCGTTAACGGATGAAATCAAAGCACTGCCGAACGTTCGTACTCTGACTCTGTCCGGGATGTTGGCCGAAGCGATTCGTCGTATCAGCAACGAAGAATCCATCTCCGCCATGTTCGAACATTAATCGGATTTGGTTAAAAAACCCGCTGCGGCGGGTTTTTTTGTCTGTATTAAATATTTGTATTACATATGCCTCCTTCACCTGCCATTCACTTGACAGATGATGCGCTCATGGATGAAACATTATTGTGAATAAATTATTTTCCTCACAGGTGATGCCTTTCCGCGCTCTCATCGACGCTTGCTGGAAAGAGAAATACACCACTTCCCGCTTTACTCGTGACGTTATTGCCGGGATAACCGTTGGTATTATCGCTATCCCGCTCGCCATGGCGCTGGCAATAGGCAGCGGTGTTGCACCGCAATACGGTCTGTACACCTCCGCCGTCGCGGGGATTGTTATCGCGCTGAGCGGTGGCTCGCGCTTCAGTGTTTCCGGCCCGACCGCCGCTTTTGTGGTGATTCTCTACCCGGTGTCACAGCAGTTTGGCCTTGCAGGCCTGCTGGTCGCCACGCTGATGTCAGGCCTGTTTTTGATCCTGTTTGGGCTGGCCCGTTTTGGCCGCCTGATTGAATACATTCCGCTGCCGGTCACGCTCGGGTTTACCTCCGGGATCGGCATCACCATCGGTACGATGCAGATAAAAGACTTCCTCGGCCTGCACATGACGCATGTCCCGGAACACTATCTGCAAAAAGTCGGCGCGTTAGTGATGGCGCTACCCACCACGAACCCTGGCGACGCCGCCATTGGTATCGTCACGCTAGGCACGCTGATCCTCTGGCCGCGCCTGGGCATTCGCTTGCCAGGCCATTTACCTGCACTGATTGCAGGCTGCCTGGTCATGCTGGTTGTTAATCTGATGGGTGGCCACGTAGCGACCATCGGCTCCCAGTTTCATTACCTGCTGGCGGATGGCACTCAGGGCAACGGTATTCCACAATTGCTGCCACAGTTTATGCTGCCGTGGAACCAGCCTGGCTCAACCTTCACCTTGAACTGGGCTTCGCTGCAAGCGCTGTTACCTGCCGCGTTCTCGATGGCAATGCTCGGCGCGATTGAATCACTGCTGTGCGCGGTGGTGCTCGACGGGATGACCGGTACTAAACATAAAGCCAACAGCGAGCTAATCGGTCAGGGATTGGGCAATATTATCGCGCCGTTCTTTGGCGGGATTACCGCCACTGCCGCCATCGCACGTTCCGCAGCTAACGTTCGCGCCGGGGCCACCTCGCCGGTTTCCGCCGTTATTCACGCCATTTTGGTGATTCTGGCGCTGCTGATTCTTGCGCCGGTGCTCTCCTGGCTGCCGCTCTCCGCCATGGCGGCTCTGCTGCTGATGGTCGCCTGGAACATGAGTGAGGCGCATAAAGTCGTTTATCTGCTGCGTAAAGCACCGAAAGACGACATTATTGTGATGCTCATTTGCATGTCGCTGACCGTGTTGTTTGATATGGTTATCGCGATTAGCGTTGGTATTGTGCTGGCATCGCTGCTGTTTATGCGCCGTATTGCTCGCATGACGCGCCTTTCTGCCGTCAACGTTACCGTGCCGGACGATGTGCTGGTGCTGCGCGTAATTGGCCCGCTGTTCTTTGCCGCCGCTGAAGGATTATTTACTGAGCTGGAAACCCGTATCGCAGGTAAACGTATCGTTGTCCTGAAGTGGGATGCCGTACCGGTGCTGGATGCTGGTGGTCTGGACGCTTTCCAACGCTTTGTCAAAAAGCTGCCAGAAGGCTGCGAACTGCGGGTATCGAACGTTGAGTTTCAGCCGCTGCGCACCATGGCGCGCGCCGGTATCAAACCGATTCCAGGGCGTTTAGCGTTCTTCCCGAATAAAGACGCCGCGCTGGCGGATATCAAATAAGAGAATGGCTCCGTGAGGAGCCATTTTTTTAGCGTCTACACCTCTACTCTCTTTTTTCCCTGCGAATTGCCGAAAAACGTTCACACTGAATTCAGGCTCATTCGAACGCGGGAGAAACCATGTCACGCTCTTTGGCGCAGAATCTTCTCGATCCTAATTCTGATAAAACCAGTCTTTACTGGCGGTTAGCACGCAGTGAACCCACGCTGCATTTGAGCATTGAGCTGGAAACGGATGGCGAACTGGCTGTGCCGCTAAGCGCAGAAAATGCCCAACGAATCCATAATATGACCGTCACCACCTCCAGCGTGGCGGTCAATATTCAGCTCAACGGCTATGACGTACCGATTCATCTGATTGGTCGCAAAGTCAGTTGCACCGAATGGGCGGGTACGGCCTCCTCCTGGTTTGATACCTCCTCCGTCGCTCGCGATCTGCTGCAAGGGCTGCTGTTCGCGGAACAGGTGGTGTCTGAGGCCAATGCGGTGATCGTGATCCTCGACCGCGAAGGCAAAATTCAGCGCTTCAACCGCCTGTGTGAAGAATATACCGGAGCCAAAGAGCAGGACGTGATTGGCAAAACGGCGTTTGATCTTTTTATGTCTACTCCCGACGCCAGTGCAGCGAGGGAAAATGTCAGCCGTTTTTTTAATAACGGCGGGCCATATGAAGTTGAACGCTGGATAAAAACCCGCAAAGGGCCGCGCCTGTTTTTGTTTCGTAACCGTTTTGTCCACAGCGGCAGCGGTAAAAATGAGATCTACCTGATTTGCTCCGGTACGGACATTACCGAAGAACGCCGGGCGCAGGAGCGACTGCGCATTTTAGCTAATACCGACACGATTACCGGGCTGCCAAATCGACACGCGATTAACGAACTGATTGGCAAGGCTATCGACAACCGTGATGCCAACGAGCAAATCGGCTTGGTGTACCTTGATCTCGATAATTTTAAGAAAGTAAACGACGCTTACGGTCATGTGTTTGGCGACCAGCTTTTACAATCGGTCGCGCTGTCGATTTTAAGTTGTCTGGAAGACGGCCAGACGCTGGCAAGGTTGGGCGGCGATGAGTTTATCGTCTTAGCCACGCAGACTTCGCAGAGCGCATTAGAGGCGATGGCCTCGCGAGTATTAACCCGCCTGCGCGACCCGTTTCGCATTGGCCTGATTGAGGTGTACAGCGGCTGTTCATTAGGGATTTCTCTCGCGCCGCTGCACGGTGAAGACCGTGAAAGCCTGATCCGCAACGCAGATACCGCGATGTACACTGCCAAAGAGAAAGGCCGTGGCCGTTTTAGCGTCTTTTCACCAGAGATGAACCAGCGGGTATTTGAATACCTGTGGCTGGACACCCATCTGCGCAAAGCGCTGCAAGGTGACCAACTGGTGATTTATTACCAGCCGAAAGTGGCGCTCGATGGCAAAGTGTACAGCCTGGAGGCGCTGGTACGCTGGAACTCGCCAGAGCGCGGGCTGATTCCGCCAATGGATTTTATCTCTTATGCCGAAGAGTCAGGGCTGATTGTGCCGCTGGGGCGCTGGGTGATGCTTGACGCCATTCGCCAGGTCGCCGAATGGCGCGACAAGGGAATAGACCTGCGTGTGGCCGTTAACGTCTCAGCACGTCAGTTGGTCGATCAATCCATCTTTAGTGATTTAAAACAGGCGCTGAAAGAGCAGAAATTTGACCGCTGCCCTATTGATATTGAGCTAACCGAAAGCTGCCTGATTGATAACGCAGACCAGGCGCTGGCGGTGATTCAGCAGTTCCGCTCACTGGGGGCACAGATTCACCTCGATGATTTCGGGACCGGCTATTCGTCTTTATCGCAGTTGGCGCGCTTCCCTATCGACACCCTCAAGTTAGACCATATTTTTGTCCAGCGTGTGCACGACCATTCGGTATCGCAATCGCTGGTGTTAGCGATTATCGCCGTTGCCAGAGCATTGAATTTGCGGATTATCGCTGAGGGCGTGGAAGATATGGATGACGACGCATTTTTAATCCAGCATGGCGTGGATGAACGGCAAGGCTATCTCTTTGCGCGCCCAATGCCTGCTGCCGAGCTTGAGCACTGGCTCGTCGCACATCAGGGGTTATAAGGTAAGCCGTTTTTTTCACTTCTCTTTTGCCAGTAAATTTAGCATCATTGATTTCAATCGAATTTATCAACAGGATTCCATTATGTCCGAGCTAGACGCACGTCAGGTAGCCCAACGTATTGATACCGTACTTGATATTTTGGCTGGCGGTGACACCCATTCCGCAATCAACAATCTTGAAATCTTAAAAGCGGAATTATTGGCTCACGCCACCGACGAACGC
>JBOFJM010000205.1:0-2621 GCA_051656825.1 Kluyvera sp. | reverse complement strand
CTACGACCCGAAATACCGCCGTGCGCAGATGCGCTACATCGGCACGGGCGCAACGGGCGTGGCGAACGATACCAACACCGTGGCGGCGGAACACTTTACGTTTTCCACTATGGTGCTGCCATCGAAATGCGAAGGGCCGCTGCATCTGCACGACGACGTTGAAGAGGTGTTCTTCATGCTGAAAGGGCAAATCACCCTGATGGTGCTGGACGGCGACAACTACACCGAAACCGTGCTACGCGAGCGTGACCTGATTTCTGTGCCGCCGGGTATCTACCGTGGGCTGTTTAACCACGGTGAAGAAGAGGCGCTGATGTGCGTGATGCTCGGCACGAAGAAACCGGAAATCCCGACCTATCCGGCTGACCATCCGTTGTCAAAAGTGAAGCGTAGCTAAGGAGCGGGTATGACGGGTTTTCGTGAACAGGGGAGCGGTATTCCGCTGATGCTGCTGCACGGTATCAGCTCCGGTGCGGCGTCCTGGCATAAACAGATGGCGCTACCCGGTTTTCGCGTGCTGGCGTGGGATATGCCTGGTTATGGCGAAAGCCCGATGCTCGCCGTTGAACGCGCCAACGCCGGTGATTATGCCGAGGCGCTGGCGGCGCTGCTCGACCGCGCAGGCGTGTGGCAAACGGTGCTGGTGGGGCATTCGCTTGGCGCGCTGGTAGCCAGTGCGTTTGCCGCAAAATATCCACAGCGGGTGCTGCATATGGTGTTAGCCGATGCCGCACAGGGCTATGGGCAAAGCGAGGCACAACAGCGTGAAAACGTCTGGCGCAGCCGCGAGCAACAAATTGCGCTGGGCGGTGAAATCCTCGCGCAGACTCGTGCGGCGAAGCTCTTACGCCCCGGCGCGCGTGAGGCGGATATCGCCACCGTTGCAGCGGGAATGCGCAAACTGCGCGCTGAAGGTTATCTCTCGGCGGCGTGGATGCTGGCGAACGACGATATTCACGGCTGGCTGAAAACCTACGGTGGGGCGTTTGAAGTGTGGTGCGGCGAGCAAGACGCCATTACCCAACCGGAGTTGGTACATGGCCTGGCGCTACGCTACGCCATGCCGTATCTCTCGATTTCCCAGGCCGGACACGCCAGCTATCTCGATAACGACGCGTTTTTTAATCAACAGCTATTACGTATTAAAGAAGAGGTGCGCGATGAATGCACAAATTGATGGGCGTGTAGCGGTAGTCACCGGAGGTTCTTCGGGCATTGGTTTTGAAACCCTGCGCCTGCTACTGGGCGAAGGGGCAAAAGTGGCCTTCTGTGGACGCAATGGCGACCGCCTTGCCAGTGCTCATGCGGCGCTGCAAAACGAATACCCTGAGGGCGATATTTTTTCCTACCGCTGCGACGTGCTGAAGCCCGACGAGGTGCAGGCGTTTGCCGAAGCGGTGAGCGCGCGCTTTGGCGCGGCGGATATGCTGATTAACAACGCCGGTCAGGGCTACGTGGCGCACTTCGCTGATACCCCGCGCGACGCCTGGCTGCACGAAGCCGAGCTGAAATTGTTCGGCGTGATTAACCCGGTGCAGGCCTTCCAGCCGCAGTTAGAACGCTCTGATATTGCGTCGATTACCTGCGTGAACTCGCTGCTCGCCCTGCAACCGGAAGAACACATGATTGCGACCTCGGCGGCGCGGGCCGCGCTGTTGAACATGACTCTCACGCTGTCTAAAGAGCTGGTGAGTAAGGGCATCCGTGTGAACTCGATTCTGCTGGGCATGGTGGAGTCGGGCCAGTGGCATCGCCGCTTTGAAAACCGAACGGATAAAAGCCAAAGCTGGCCGGAGTGGACGGCGGATATCGCCCGTCAGCGCGGTATTCCGATGGCGCGTCTTGGCAAACCGCAAGAGCCTGCACAGGCACTGTTGTTTCTCGCCTCGCCGCTGGCCTCATTTACCACTGGCGCGGCGCTGGATGTCTCCGGCGGTTTTTGTCGTCACCTGTAAGGAAACACCATGAAAAAAATTATGTTAATTGGCTACGGGGCGATGGCGCAGGCGGTTATTGAGCGCCTGCCGGAACAGGTCGCGATTGGCTGGATTGTGGCAAGAGCGCCGCATCATGCGGCTATTCGCGCGCGCTTTGGCGAAAGTGTCACTGTACTTGCGTCGCCACATGAGTGCCACGGCACGCCAGATCTGGTGCTGGAGTGTGCCAGCCAACAGGCGGTGGCGCAGTATGGCGAGGCGGTATTAGCGCGCGGCTGGCATCTGGCGGTTATCTCTACCGGTGCGCTGGCAGACAGCGCACTGGAACAACGCCTGCTGAAGGCGGGCGGTAAACTCACGCTGCTGAGCGGCGCGGTGGCGGGTATCGATGGCCTGGCGGCAGCGAAAGAAGGCGGGCTGGAGCGCGTAACCTATCAGTCGCGCAAAAGCCCTGCGAGCTGGCGCGGCAGTTACGCCGAACAACTTATCGACCTGAACGCGGTTTCTGAAGCTCAGATTTTCTTTGAAGGCAGCGCCCGTGAAGCGGCGCGCCTGTTCCCGGCGAACGCCAACGTGGCGGCGACCGTGGCGCTGGGCGGCGTCGGCATGGATGACACGCGCGTCCAACTGATGGTTGACCCTGCGACTAAACGCAACACCCACACGCTGCACGTCGAAGGGCTG
>JBOFJM010000204.1:0-1684 GCA_051656825.1 Kluyvera sp. | reverse complement strand
CGGCATGAAGTTTGTATGCCACTGGCTCATCAAGGAAGTATAGAACCGTTGGGTGATCCGGGTCTTCGGTTGAGCAAACATAGCCCTGAGGCTTGTTCAGCATAAAATAACGCGGGCCGTTCTGCTGCGCCAGGGCGTTGCCTTCATAGGCCACATCGTGTTCAGGTTGCAGTTTAAACGCGGTATCGCGTACCACTTCGCCATCCACGGTAACGTGGCTGCCGCGGATCTGACGCCCGGCAATAGCACGGCTGACGCCGAGTTGCTGAGCGATAAACTTATCAAGTCGCATGAAGTATTTTTAGCCTGTAATAGTGCTGAGTGTCGGACAGAGCGCCCGAAAAAGGGGTTGTAACAACCGGTAAGTATAACGGGCTTGCAATACCACTCAAGTGAAAAGATTCATGGCATACTATTTGGCAGTTAAGGACAATCACTAAGCTAATGACTTTTACACTACGCCCCTATCAACAAGAAGCGGTCGATGCGACCCTCGCCTACTTTCGCCGCCATACACAACCTGCGGTTATCGTGTTGCCCACCGGTGCGGGGAAAAGCCTCGTCATCGCTGAACTGGCGCGGCTAGCGCGTGGCCGAGTATTGGTGCTGGCGCACGTAAAAGAGCTGGTTGCGCAAAACCACGCCAAGTACTGTGCGCTGGGGCTGGAGGCCGATATTTATGCCGCCGGGCTAAAGCGTAAAGAGAGCCACGGCAAAGTGGTGTTTGGCAGCGTGCAGTCCGTCGCCCGTAATCTTGACCACTTCCAGGGCGAGTTTTCTCTGCTGATTGTCGATGAATGTCACCGTATCAGCGACGATGATGACAGCCAGTATCAGCAAATCCTCAATCATCTATCAACCGTTAACCCACAGATTCGCCTGCTGGGTCTGACGGCAACACCGTTCCGCCTGGGAAAAGGCTGGATTTACCAGTTCCACTATCACGGCATGGTGCGCGGCGATGAAAAAGCGCTGTTCCGCGACTGCATTTATGAGCTGCCGCTGCGTTATATGATTAAACACGGCTACCTGACGCCGCCGGAGCGGTTAGATATGCCGGTTGTCCAGTATGATTTCAGCCGCCTGCAAGCCAACAGCAACGGGCTGTTTAGCGAATCGGAGCTTAACCGCGAGCTAAAACAACAGCAGCGCATTACGCCGCACATCGTCAGCCAAATTGTTGAATTTGCCGCCACGCGCAAAGGAGTGATGATTTTTGCCGCTACCGTCGAACACGCGCGGGAAATCACCGGCCTGCTGCCCGCTAACGAAGCCGCGCTGATTACCGGTGAAACCCCCGGCCCGCAGCGCGACACGTTGATCGAAGCCTTTAAAAATCAGCAGTTCCGTTATCTGGTTAACGTCGCAGTCTTAACCACCGGTTTCGACGCCCCGCACGTTGACCTGATTGCGATTCTGCGCCCTACCGAGTCCATCAGCCTGTATCAGCAAATTGTCGGGCGCGGGCTGCGATTATCGCCGGGCAAAACCGACTGCTTGATTCTGGATTACGCCGGTAACCCGCATGACCTCTACGCGCCAGAAGTCGGTGCGCCCAAAGGGAAAAGCGATAATGTGCCGGTACAGGTGTTCTGCCCCGGCTGCGGCTTTGCCAATACGTTCTGGGGAAAAACCACCGCTGATGGCACGCTGATTGAGCACTTTGGCCGCCGCTGTCAGGGCT
>JBOFJM010000203.1:0-6802 GCA_051656825.1 Kluyvera sp. | reverse complement strand
CGACCCGTGGGGGCGGCAGTTGATCGACAGCATGGTGCTGCTTATTAAAGAAGAACTGCACCACTTCTGGCTGGTGTGTGAAGCCATGCAACGGCGCAATATCCCGTATGTGAAAATTACCGCCAGCCGATATGCGAAGGGAATGCTTAAAGAAGTACGCACCCACGAGCCGTTAACGCTTATCGATAAACTGATTTGCGGGGCGTACATCGAGGCGCGTTCCTGCGAGCGCTTTGCGGCGCTGGCGCCTTATCTGGATGACGATCTTCAGACGTTTTATCTTTCGCTTCTGCGCTCGGAAGCACGCCATTACCAAGATTATCTGGCGCTGGCGCAGCAGGTTTCTGCTGAGGATATTAGCGCTCGCGTGCGTTTCTTTGGCGAAGTGGAAGCCGCACTTATCTCCTCGCCTGACGACGAATTTCGCTTTCACAGCGGTGTGCCAGTCTGACCTTTCTCATCATCAGTAGATAAAATTTGGTGGCTGGAAATTAAACGCCTTTACCTGAATAATCGGTAAAGGCGTTTTGTTATATCTCGATAGAGCACAGCGGCTAAGCCACAAGAGGGGAAATATCCCCCAGCATAATAACTGATTGATGTTATGGAATAAGGATGGTTGATGAACTGGGCACACGTATTAATGGCGGGTTACATTGGGGTGGTGATTGCTATCCTGGTGGGGGGTCTTCGCAAAAAAGGTTGGGTGGGGAAAATTTCCGGCGTGGTTATTTTCGTGGTCGCGATAGCGGCCTGGAATTGGTTTGATGTGCATTATCTGATTCCGCGAGAAAGCCCTGACTTCGGGCAGACCGAAGAGCAAAAGTTTGAAACGGCGATGCTCAATATGCCGACTTTCCAGGTTATTAAGGAACAAGACCCGGCATTTTGGCAGCATATCCGCAGCCAGGCGGTGCAGATGAAAGAGGCGGGAAATAGCGAACAGCAAATCATCGACGCTATTCAGCCGCAGGTGCTGCAACTGCAAATGGCGCGCCTGCAACAGGCTCCTGACACTAATGTTGTCGAGTATATGAATATCAACCTCGAACAAATTGCCGCAGTGAAGAAAAAGGGCGATGACGAGTGCTTCCGTTTCCTGTTCCCGGCGGTGAAAGGGGGCATTAATCCGGTGCATATCATCCCGCAAGAGGTGCTTGCGCGGCGGATGGACGGCGATGCGCGAATGATGCGTGCCGCCTACGGGCCGAATAAACACACCGTGACCACGGAAGAAAAACAGCGCGCGTTACAGGATATGCGTAACGTAGCCCCCGTGCTGGTACAGCGCTATGGGCAAGATATTGAAATTATGTCTGATCCAAGCAAGGGCGTGGGTAAGGAAAAAATAGCCTGCGAACTGGTGCAAAATTTCTGGACGCAGGTGCTGACCTTACCTGAAGCGCAAGCGGCAGGGGTTATTCGCCTGGCGGTATCGCCGGAAATGCAATAACAGCGAAACCCCTTTGGCAGGGTTCAAAGGGGTTTTAACATTCTCACTTCACAATCGACGTGGCCGGTGCAACCGAGTGGTTCGGCGATATGCTCAAAGCCCAGCCGTTCATACAGGTGAATAGCCTCGGTCAGGAAGGCGGTTGTTTCCAGATAGCACTGCTTGAAACCTTGCCCACGCGCGTAGTCCAGCGCCGCTAACGCCAGTTTTTTTGCCAACCCTTGCCCGCGCACGCTCGGCAAAAAATACATTTTTTGCAGCTCGCAAATATTGGGTTCGCTACAGCTTAATGGCGCAACGCCACCACCACCAACGACCTGCCCATCGCGTTCCACCACCCAATAGGCCGCGCCTGGCTGGCTGTAAACCTGAAATAGTTCATCCAGATTGGGATCGGCAACGGTATAGCCTTTATCAGCAGTCAGGCCGTATTCAGCGGAAACCTGACGGATTACCGCAGCAATAGCCTGATTATCATTAACCGTGAGTGGGCGTATCGTGAGTGACTCGACAACGTTCATTTTACTACCTTGTGAAACAGCATAAAGAAAATCATCTAATAACACCCTCCGTAATCTGATGCAAGTAACTTATAAATCGCAGGGATTTAATATTATTCTGTTTTTTAATGCGAAAATATGTTTTAACTGGCAGGTTGTTTCCAGTATTTAATTATTATTCTGATGGATTAATTTTATTAGGGATATATTATGGGTGAACGTTTGAGCGGTAATAATAACCAATCTCACGTATTTGAGTTCTCTGGACGGTACTTTAGCTATTTTCGTATTTGTCTTGTCAATTTTTTTTGCTTGTTATTCTCACCTTGGGGATATATTCCCCCTGGGCGCTGATGAGGTGTCGGCGTTATATTCACAACAATATGAAACTCAATGGTCAATCATTCTCCTGTGAAATGACGGGGGCGGATGTCTTTTTAAGTTGGGTTGCGCTGTTTTCTATATATCTCTCAGGCATTATTTTAATTGATGCCGGTAACGTTTTTATCGGTACTGTGATTTTGATCCTGGTGATAATGTCGCGCCCTTTTATGGTGGTTAAAAGTTTACAGTATCAGGCGAACATGACGTCTTTTAACGGCGTTCGTTTCGGCTTTAACTGTCCTATGATGCAAGCATGGTGGGAGATGTTTGGGTTACCGATGCTGATGCTTCTGCTGTGGGGTTTTGTGATGGGAATAATATGGTCGCTTAGCGGGGGATTTCGACACGCAACGACCTTCTCTACTATGATGTTCGCCGTAGTGGGATTATCCAGTTTAGCGGTCATTAATGGCATAACCTACAGTAAAATGATGAATATTGTGGGGGAAGGCAGTCGTTTCGGTATCCACCGGTTTGATGTGTTGATTGATGTCTGGCGCTGCATTAAATTGGCCGTTTTGGCGATGCTCGCGTTGATCCCGTTTTTACTGGTCGTGGGGTTTATCTTTCACGAGGCTTTGGTATTAATTCTGCAGTTAGGTAAGCGTGACATAATCGTAGAGGAAGCTAAA
This sequence comes from Kluyvera sp., assembly GCA_051656825.1. Classification (GTDB taxonomy): domain Bacteria; phylum Pseudomonadota; class Gammaproteobacteria; order Enterobacterales; family Enterobacteriaceae; genus Kluyvera. The sequence goes on along the minus strand of JBOFJM010000203.1, from coordinate 3,833 downwards.
CTGCTCTTGTTCGAAATTAAGCCACGGCTTATCGCCATCTATTTTATTTATTTTCTCGGTCTTGGCGTTTCAACAAGCTATTTGATTATGGCGTTTCGTAACTATTTTCTGGCGAACTTGCGATTAGCCGACGATACGATCCACTTTCGTTCCACGCTGACTTTTTCTGGCATGGTTTACCATTTAGGTAGCCTGTATCTTCTCTCTGCGATAACGCTTGGGCTGGCTTATCCATTATTGAGAGTGTGGTATTTAACCTGGCTGGCAGAAAATACGTATGTGGTGGGTGAACTCGATGCGCTGGTAATGAGTAATAGCGATGAGGCTATTGATAATGGTATCGGTTCACGTATTTCCCGTGGCGTGATACCCACGCTTCATTTTATGTAAAAATAAAAAGGCCGGAGTCTCCTCCGGCCTTATTTCTGAATGCGAGCAATTACAGCGCGGCGATAACAGCCTGCTGTTCAATCAGCTTCGCTTTCGCTTCGGCATAACCTTCTAGCTTCTCACGCTCTTTGGCGATCACCGCTTCCGGTGCGCGCGCCACAAAGCCTTCGTTTGCCAGTTTGTTCTCGATGCGGCTGATTTCACCTTCGATTTTCGCCACTTCTTTCGCCAGACGCGCCAGTTCATCTTCTTTGTTGATGAGGCCAGCCATCGGGATCAGCAACTCAGCGCCGTCGATGATTTTGGTCACGGAAACCGGGCCTTTGTCATCGGCTGGCAGCACGGTGATGCTTTCCAGACGCGCCATTGATTGCAGGAAGCTCTGGTTGTCGGTCACGCGACGCTGCGCGTCAGCGCTGCAACCACGCAGCAACAGTTCCAGTGGCTTGCCTGGGGCGATGTTCATTTCCGCACGGATGTTACGTACAGCGATGATCGCCTGCTTCAGCCACTCGGTGTCAGCCAGCGCCGCTTCATCAACCTGTGCCGCGTTATATTCCGGGAACGGCTGCAACATGATGGTGTCGGCGGTGATGCCTTTCATCACCTTCACACGCTGCCAGATGGTTTCGGTGATGAATGGAATAATCGGATGCGCCAGGCGCAGCAGACCTTCCAGAACCGTGACCAGCGTATTACGCGTGCCGCGCAGTTCAGACTCAGAACCGCCGCTCATTACCGGCTTGGTCAGCTCCAGATACCAGTCACAGAACTGGTTCCAGGTGAACTCGTAAAGAATGCCAGCAGCGATATCGAAGCGGAAGCTATCCAGCGCTTCGCGGTACGCTTTAATGGTGTGGTTGAATTCCGCCAGAATCCAGCGGTCTGCCAGCGACAGCGTCATGTCGCCGCCGTTGAAGCCGCAATCCTGGTCTTCGGTATTCATCAGCACGAAGCGGCTGGCGTTCCACAGCTTGTTACAGAAGTTACGGTAACCTTCCAGACGTTTCATATCCCAGTTGATATCACGACCGGTAGAGGCCAGCGCCGCCAGGGTGAAACGCAGGGCGTCGGTGCCGTGCGGCTCAATGCCGTCCGGGAATTGCTTCTCGGTACGTTTCGCAATTTTCTCAGCCAGCTGCGGCTGCATCATGTTGCCGGTACGCTTGGCAAGCAGATCTGGCAGAGAGATACCATCGACCATATCCAGCGGGTCAATCACGTTACCCTTGGATTTAGACATCTTCTGGCCTTCGTCGTCGCGAATCAGACCGGTCATGTACACGGTATGGAACGGAACCTGCGGCTTGCCGTTTTCATCTTTGATGAAGTGCATGGTCATCATGATCATGCGGGCAATCCAGAAGAAGATGATGTCGAAGCCAGAAACCATCACGCTGGTTGGGTGGAACTGACGCAGTGCGTCGGTGTTTTCCGGCCAGCCGAGGGTAGAGAACGTCCACAGTGCGGAGGAGAACCAGGTATCCAGAACATCTTCGTCCTGGCGCAGCTGAACGTCGGCAGCCAGGTTATTTTCCTGACGCACTTCGTCTTCGGTGCGGCCTACGTAGACGTTACCGTCGTTGTCGTACCATGCCGGAATGCGGTGACCCCACCACAGCTGACGGGAGATACACCAGTCCTGAATATCGCGCATCCAGGAGAAATACATGTTTTCGTACTGTTTTGGCACGAACTGAATGTCGCCATTCTCAACCGCTTCAACGGCCGGTTTTGCCAGCACATCGGCGCGCACGTACCACTGGTCGGTCAGCATCGGTTCGATAACCACGCCGCCACGGTCGCCGTAAGGGACAGTCAGGTCGTGTGGTTTAATCTCTTCCAGCAGGCCGAGCGCGTCTACAGCAGCGACGACGGCTTTACGCGCAGCAAAACGTTCCAGATTCTGGAACTCTGCCGGGATGTCGGTAGGGTAGACATCAGACTCTTCACCTTTGGTATCAAATACCTGCGCGCTTTCGCGGATATCACCATCAAATGTCAGGATGTTGATCATCGGCAGTTGATGACGTTTACCCACTTCATAGTCGTTAAAGTCATGCGCCGGGGTGATTTTCACGCAGCCAGTGCCTTTTTCCATGTCGGCGTGTTCATCGCCCACAATCGGAATACGGCGGTTAACCAGCGGCAGAATAACAAATTTGCCAATCAGGTCTTTGTAACGCGGATCTTCTGGGTTTACAGCGACACCGGTATCGCCCAGCACGGTTTCTGGACGGGTGGTCGCAACGACCAGGTAATCTTTACCGTCGGCAGTTTTCGCGCCATCAGCCAGCGGATAGCGGATGTGCCACATCGAGCCTTTAGACTCGCGGTTTTCTACTTCGAGGTCAGAAATTGCGGTGCGCAGTTTTGGATCCCAGTTGACCAGGCGTTTGCCACGGTAAATCAGGTCTTCTTTGTACAGGCGCACGAAGACTTCTTTCACGGCATTGGAAAGACCTTCGTCCATGGTGAAGCGCTCGCGCTCCCAGTCCACGGAGTTGCCAAGACGGCGCATCTGGCGGGTAATAGTGCCGCCAGATTCTGCTTTCCACTGCCAAATTTTGTCGATAAAGGCATCGCGACCGTAATCGTGACGGGTTTTACCTTCTTCTGCGGCAATCTTGCGCTCAACGACCATCTGGGTAGCGATCCCGGCATGGTCTGTACCGACCTGCCACAGGGTGTTTTTACCCTGCATACGCTGATAGCGGATCATGGTATCCATGATGGTTTGCTGGAAGGCGTGACCCATATGCAAACTGCCGGTGACGTTTGGCGGCGGGATCATGATGCAGAAGGATTCTTTACTTTCGTCGCCGTTCGGCTTGAAGTAGCCCTGCTGTTCCCAGTGCTCGTAAAGCGGCTGTTCGATATCTTGTGGGTTATATGTCTTTTCCATTATTTCCAGGTTGCCGTATTCAGGTTAAAACCAGCCACGCGGTAGGCTTTGTAGCGTTCGCGTGCGAGTTGTTTTAAAGAGTCTTCGTAAGGGACAAAGTCTACCACTTCTGTGAAAGCGGTGGCAAAATCTGCAAAATTTACCCGCAGACTGATCAGGATATCGCGTGGGCTACTGTTGCGCTTTTGCGGCCACGCAATCTCGACCGGCGCACCGCCGCGTGGGCCTTCACCCGCCAGGTTATGAGGGACAAAACTTTCCGGCGGACGCGTCCACAGGGCTTCATCCAGGCGAATGGCCTGCTGTTCGTCCTCACAGGCGATCAGCACGCGCTTTCCCGCGCGCCAACGTTCTGCGGCAATTTCACACACCAGTTGCTCGACGGCGCTTAAGTCATCGGCGGTGTTGTCGTTGTCCAGAAGGTAGAACGTTGCATTCTTCATATATGGGGCTTCTTGTGGTCACTTTAAATGCTTAAGCCGGGTGGCGCTGCGCTTACCCGGCCTACGGAATCGTGACGTTGTCGGCCGGGTAAGCG
>JBOFJM010000202.1:0-4650 GCA_051656825.1 Kluyvera sp. | reverse complement strand
ATCATATTAACCACGCCAACGAAATCGACGACGCGTTCCGCTCAGCGATGGCGCGTCTGCGTAAAGCCGGGGTGACGCTGCTAAACCAGAGCGTGCTGCTGCGCGGGGTGAACGATAACGCACACACACTGGCAGACCTCAGCAATGCGCTGTTTGACGCGGGTGTCATGCCCTATTACCTGCATGTGCTGGACAAAGTGCAGGGCGCGGCGCACTACCTCGTCAGCGATGATGAGGCGCGCAATATTATGCGCGAGCTGCTGACGCTGATATCCGGCTATATGGTGCCGAAACTGGCGCGTGAAATTGGCGGAGAACCGAGTAAAACGCCGCTGGATTTGCAGTTGCGTCAATCGTAAAAGGGCGGCGGTGCAAGGCAAAAATAAAACGGCAACGCCCGTTGCCGTTTTTACCTTCTCCCCACGGGAGAGAGCCGGAGTAAGGGTATTAGCCCTCACTTAATTCAGTTCGGGCACTTATAAACCTGGCCGTTCATTTCGCTGTCGGTTGGGACAAAGCTGGACAGCAGGCCTTGTGTTGGGCTGCTTACGCCATAAATCACGTTACCGCCCAGTTCGGCTGCATGGTTACGCAGCGCGTTCGCAGCACCGCGCATAGAGCCGCCTTCAGCGCCCTGCTGCCCGGAAAGCCAGTTACCCTGCGCACCGGTTGCGGTCCCCAGCAGTTGGCACTCCGCGCCCGGCTTATCTTCCACGAAACGGACGTTCTGCCCGCCAGCGGTCAGCTCCGTAGTAGAGCTACAGCCAGCCAACAGCAGCGCTGCGCCAACAATCCCTGCCAAATATTTTACCTGCATGTTATTCCCCATAATCAATGAGCTGGACGCATGTCGTCCGTGTGTAAACCTTATACTAAAAAGATGACCAAAAGAAAAACCCCCGAACATTTCTGTTCGGGGGTTTCTTGTTGCTATGGGGTATAGCGCACGATTACATCATGCCGCCCATACCGCCCATGCCACCCATGCCGCCAGCAGCACCTAAGTCAGGAGCATCGCCTTTAGGCAGGTCGGTCACCATGCATTCGGTGGTGATCATCAGGCCCGCAACGGAAGCCGCGTACTGCAATGCAGAACGGGTTACTTTGGTTGGGTCCAGGATACCGAAGTCGATCATGTTGCCGTATTCTTCAGTTGCTGCGTTGTAACCGTAGTTACCTTCGCCCGCTTTAACTGCGTTAGCGACAACAGACGGTTCTTCACCGGCGTTGGTAACGATTTGACGCAGTGGAGCTTCCATTGCACGCAGCGCAACTTTGATACCCACGTTCTGGTCTTCGTTCTGAGCGGTCAGGCCAGCCAGTTTCGCTGCAACGCGAACCAGAGCAACACCACCACCAGCAACCACGCCTTCTTCTACCGCAGCACGGGTCGCGTGCAGGGCATCGTCAACGCGTGCTTTTTTCTCTTTCATTTCAACTTCGGTAGCCGCACCGACTTTGATTACTGCCACACCGCCAGCCAGTTTCGCTACGCGCTCTTGCAGTTTTTCACGGTCATAGTCAGAGGTTGCTTCTTCAATCTGCTTACGGATCTGAGCAACACGGCCCTGAATTGCGGCTTCTTCACCCACGCCATCGATGATGGTGGTGGTGTCTTTGTTGATAACAACGCGTTTCGCCTGACCCAGGTCTTCCAGAGTTGCTTTTTCCAGCTCCATACCGATCTCTTCAGAGATAACAGTACCGCCAGTCAGGGTAGCGATATCTTGCAGCATCGCTTTACGACGATCGCCGAAGCCAGGTGCTTTAACCGCAGCCACTTTCACGATGCCACGCATGGTGTTAACCACCAGAGTCGCCAGCGCTTCGCCTTCAACGTCTTCAGCGATGATAACCAGTGGTTTACCTGCTTTCGCAACGGCTTCCAGAACTGGCAGCATTTCGCGGATGTTGGAGATTTTCTTATCAGCCAGCAGGATGAACGGGCTTTCCAGTTCTACTGCACCAGTTTCTGGTTTGTTGATGAAGTATGGGGACAGGTAGCCACGGTCGAACTGCATACCTTCAACCACGTCCAGCTCATCTTCCAGACCAGTGCCGTCTTCAACGGTGATAACGCCTTCTTTACCGACTTTATCCATCGCTTCTGCGATCAGTTTACCTACGGTTTCGTCGGAGTTAGCGGAGATAGTACCGACCTGAGCAATGGCTTTAGAGTCGGAGCACGGTACGGACAGGGCTTTCAGCTCTTCAACAGCGGCGATAACCGCTTTGTCGATACCACGTTTCAGATCCATCGGGTTCATACCCGCAGCAACAGCTTTCAGGCCTTCGGTGATGATGGACTGTGCCAGTACGGTCGCGGTGGTGGTACCGTCGCCTGCAGCGTCGTTCGCTTTAGAGGCAACTTCTTTCACCATCTGCGCGCCCATGTTTTCGAATTTGTCTTCCAGTTCGATTTCACGCGCTACGGATACGCCATCTTTAGTGATGGTTGGCGCCCCGAAAGATTTGTCCAGGACAACGTTACGGCCTTTTGGACCCAGGGTAACTTTTACTGCATCTGCCAATACGTTTACGCCGCGCAGCATTTTCACACGAGCGTCGTTACCGAATTTTACGTCTTTAGCTGCCATTTCTTCTATTCCTCAAATTCGTTTATGCACTGCATCCTTCAAGCTGTCTTGATGCAACTCGAATGATTTCGCGCATACGTTACGTGCTTAAATTACGCTTCAACAATTGCCAGGATGTCGCTTTCAGACATGATCAACACTTCTTCATTGTCGATCTTCTCAGATTTAACGCCGTAGCCATCGTTGAAAATCACGATGTCACCAACTTTAACGTCCAGTGGCTGCACAGTTCCGTTTTCCAGAATGCGGCCCTTACCGACAGCGATGATTTCGCCACGCGTTGATTTAGCTGCCGCAGAACCGGTCAGAACGATACCGCCAGCAGATTTGGTTTCAACTTCTTTACGTTTGACGATCACACGATCATGTAACGGACGAATACTCATTGATAGCTCTCCTTTGAGAAAGTCATTATCAGTTATGGGTGACGCCGGGCCGAATACGGTTTTCCGGCTAGTGCCAGAGAGATGGGGGTAGTTATTTTGGCCTTCAAGGGGGCAGCTTAAAAAAAATTTTGCTCAAGGGCTTAATCACGATAAATCGCTGAAATATCGACCTACAACAGCACAATGACGAGGGACGCCGCGCCACAGTGCCATGGTAAAATTACGCTCTTTGCCGCAGCGTGGAAGAGGGTCATGACAGGACTAAAACAAGAGCCAGGGTTAGCTCAAGGTGTGGGGTTGTTATCAACGTCGCTACTGGGGACTGGCGTTTTCGCCGTTCCGGCGCTGGGAGCACTGGTTGCCGGGGACAACAGCCTATGGGCCTGGCCGGCATTGATTGTGCTGGTCTTTCCCGTGGCTATCGTTTTTGCCTTGCTGGGGCGGCATTTCCCTAGCGCAGGCGGCGTCGCGCACTTCGTCGATATGGCATTTGGCCCTCGGCTCGCACGTGTTACTGGCTGGCTATTTCTCTCGGTTATCCCGGTCGGCCTACCCGCCGCGCTGCATATCGCCTCTGGCTTCACCCAGGCGCTGTTTGGCTGGCACGGCTGGCAACTGCTGTTGGCTGAAATGGCCACGCTGGCGATTGTCTGGTGGCTTGGCTCGCGCGGCGCTAGCTCCAGCGCCAACCTGCAAACGCTGGTTGCACTGATGATTGTCGCCCTGCTGGCGGCTATTTGGGGTTATAGCGATATCAGCCTCACGGCGATTCCATTCCCGGCACTAAACGCCATTGATAGCGCGCAATTGTTTGCCGCACTGTCGGTGATGTTCTGGTGCTTCGTCGGCCTTGAAGCATTTGCGCACATGGCTTCGGAGTTCCGCCATCCAGAGCGGGATTTCCCGCGCGCCCTGATTATCGGCCTGCTGCTGGCAGGCGTTGTGTACTGGGCATGCACTGCGCTGGTGCTGCATTTCCATGCCTACGGCACGGCAAACAGCGCAGCCGCCTCGCTGCCCACTATTGTGGTACAACTGTTTGGCGTTAAAGCGCTGTGGGTCGCGAGTGTGGTCGGCTTTCTGGCCTGTTTCGCTAGCCTCAATATCTATATTCAAAGTTTTGCCCGTCTGGTGTGGTCGCAAGCACAGCACCAGCCTGGCAGCTATTTGGCGCGCCTTTCCCCCAACCTTGTGCCGCGCAACGCCCTCAGCGTGGTGATCGGCAGTTGCATGGTGAGCACACTCGCTAGCTACTGGCTGAATATTAATCTCGATGCGCTGATCATCTACGCCAACGGTATTTTCATCATGATTTATCTGCTGTGTATGCTGGCGGGCTGCAAGCTGTTGAGCGGTCGCTATCGGGTGCTCTCCGCCGTGGGCGGTGTGCTGTGCCTGCTGTTGCTGGCGATGGTGGGCTGGAAAAGCGTGTACGCTATCGTAATGCTGGCGGGGCTGTGGTTATTACTGCCCACACGGCGCGTGGCTGCGGCATAAAAAAAGCCGGATAGGTATCTAATACTGGTCAGTTAAGGGGATTTCTACTTTTAGTATCGCTGCTAGTTGCTGTCTTTGAATGAATAGCCTGTGTTGCTGAAACCGATGAGTCCCCGATGGAAATCGGCGAGCCGGAGAAAGGAAGACAAGGTCAGACCGCCAGGGATGGC
>JBOFJM010000201.1:0-4035 GCA_051656825.1 Kluyvera sp. | reverse complement strand
CTGCGGGATAAACAACGTTTTTCCCGCCGTCTGCACGGTGTTAAGAAAGTTAAAAATCCTGATGCTCAACAGGCCATTTACCAGGAGATGGCAAAAGAAATCGAACAGGCAGCCGGTAAAGTCGTGCTACGCGAAGCCGCACGTCCGGCAATCGAGTACCCGGAAAACCTGCCGGTTAGCCAGAAGAAACAAGACATCCTGAACGCTGTGCGTGATAACCAGGTGGTTATTGTGGCAGGGGAAACGGGTTCCGGTAAAACGACGCAGCTACCGAAAATTTGCATGGAGCTTGGGCGCGGGATTAAAGGGCTGATTGGTCACACTCAGCCACGCCGACTGGCGGCGCGCACCGTCGCTAACCGTATTGCTGAAGAGCTGAAAACGGAGCCGGGCGGTTGCATTGGCTATAAAGTCCGTTTTAGCGACCACGTCAGCGACAACACCATGGTCAAGCTGATGACCGACGGTATTCTGCTGGCGGAAATCCAGCAAGACCGGCTGTTGATGCAGTACGACACCATCATTATTGATGAAGCGCACGAACGCAGCCTGAATATCGACTTCCTGCTCGGTTATCTGAAAGAGCTGCTGCCGCGTCGCCCTGATCTGAAAATCATCATCACCTCGGCAACCATCGACCCGGAACGCTTCTCGCGCCATTTCAACAATGCGCCGATTATTGAAGTCTCTGGCCGTACCTATCCGGTGGAAGTGCGCTATCGCCCGATTGTCGAAGATGCCGATGACACCGAGCGCGACCAGCTTCAGGCGATTTTTGACGCCGTGGATGAGCTGGGGCGTGAAAGCGCAGGCGACATTCTGATCTTTATGAGCGGCGAACGTGAAATTCGCGACACGGCCGATGCCTTAAATAAGCTCAATCTGCGCCACACCGAAGTGTTGCCGCTTTACGCGCGCCTTTCCAATAGTGAACAGAACCGCGTGTTCCAGTCGCACAGTGGGCGACGTATTGTGCTGGCCACCAACGTGGCGGAAACCTCGCTGACCGTACCGGGTATTAAATACGTGATTGACCCGGGCACGGCGCGTATTAGCCGCTATAGCTTCCGCACCAAAGTGCAACGTCTGCCGATTGAACCTGTTTCACAGGCTTCCGCTAACCAGCGTAAAGGCCGCTGCGGTCGTGTCTCGGAAGGGATCTGTATTCGTCTTTATTCGGAAGATGATTTCCTGTCGCGCCCGGAATTTACCGACCCAGAAATTCTGCGCACCAACCTGGCGTCCGTGATTTTGCAGATGACCGCGCTGGGGCTTGGCGATATCGCCGCGTTCCCGTTTGTAGAAGCGCCGGATAAACGCAACATCCAGGACGGCGTGCGCCTGCTGGAAGAGTTGGGCGCCATCACCACTGACGAACAGGCCAGCGCCTATAAACTGACGCCGTTAGGCCGCCAGCTTTCACAACTGCCGGTTGACCCGCGCCTGGCGCGTATGGTGCTGGAAGCGCAAAAACACGGCTGTGTGCGCGAAGCGATGATTATTACCTCAGCGCTGTCGATTCAAGACCCGCGCGAACGCCCAATGGACAAACAGCAGGCGTCCGACGAAAAACATCGTCGTTTCCACGACAAAGAGTCTGATTTCCTGGCGTTTGTTAACCTATGGAACTACCTCGGTGAGCAGCAAAAAGCGCTGTCGTCGAATGCGTTTCGCCGCCAGTGTAAAACCGATTTCCTTAACTATTTGCGCGTTCGTGAATGGCAGGATATCTACACCCAGCTCCGCCAGGTGGTGAAAGAACTGGGGATCCCGGTGAACAGTGAGCCTGCGGAATATCGCGAAATCCACATCGCCTTACTGACTGGTTTGCTTTCCCATATAGGTATGAAAGATGCCGATAAACAGGAATTTACCGGCGCGCGTAACGCTCGTTTCTCCATCTTCCCAGGTTCTGGTTTATTTAAGAAGCCGCCAAAATGGACGATGGTGGCGGAGCTGGTGGAAACCAGCCGTCTGTGGGGGCGCATTGCCGCGCGAATCGATCCTGAATGGGTCGAACCTGTCGCCCAGCACCTGATCAAACGTTCATACAGTGAACCGCACTGGGAACGCGCGCAGGGAGCGGTGATGGCCACCGAAAAAGTCACGGTTTACGGCTTGCCGATTGTCGCCGCGTGTAAAGTGAACTACAGCCAGATTGACCCCGTGCTGTGTCGTGAGCTGTTTATCCGCCACGCGCTGGTGGAAGGTGACTGGCAGACTCGCCATGCGTTCTTCCGCGATAACCTGAAACTGCGCAGCGAAATTGAAGAACTGGAGCATAAATCACGCCGTCGCGACATCCTGGTGGATGACGAAACGATGTTTGAATTTTATGACCAGCGCATCAGCCATGAGGTGATCTCCGCGCGCCATTTCGATAAATGGTGGAAACAGGCGAGCCGTGAAACGCCAGATTTGCTCAACTTTGAAAAGAGTATGTTGATCAAAGAAGGGGCGGAGCAGGTCAGTAAACTGGACTACCCGAACTTCTGGCATCAGGGCAACCTCAAACTACGCCTGACATATCAGTTTGAACCCGGCGCAGACGCGGATGGCGTAACGGTACATATTCCGCTACCGCTGCTCAACCAGGTGGATGAAAGCGGGTTTGAATGGCAGATCCCTGGCTTGCGCCGTGAACTGATTATCGCGCTGATCAAATCGCTGCCAAAACCGGTGCGCCGCAACTTTGTACCTGCGCCAAACTACGCTGAAGCCTTCCTGGGGCGCGTCACACCGCTGGAGCTGCCGTTGCTCGATTCGCTTGAGCGCGAACTGCGCCGGATGACCGGTGTGACCGTTGACCGCGAAGCCTGGCAGTGGGATCAGGTTCCCGATCACCTTAAAATCACGTTCCGCGTGGTGGATGACAAGAACAAGAAACTTCAGGAAGGGCGCTCATTACAGGCGCTGAAAGACGGGCTGAAAGGCAAAGTGCAGGAGACACTCTCGGCGGTTGCCGACGATGGCATCGAGCAAAACGGCCTGCATATCTGGAGCTTTGGCGACCTGCCAGACCGCTATGAACAAAAACGCGGCAACTATAAGGTGAAAGCCTGGCCTGCGCTGGTGGACGAACGTGACAGTGTAGCGATTAAGCTGTTTGATAACCCGCTGGAGCAACAACAGGCCATGTGGCGCGGCCTGCGTCGGCTGTTGTTGCTGAACATCCCGTCGCCGATTAAATATCTGCACGAGAAGTTGCCGAATAAAGCCAAACTGGGGCTTTATTTTAACCCCTACGGTAAAGTGCTGGACTTGATTGACGACTGCATCTCCTGCGGCGTAGATAAACTTATCGACGAAGCCGGTGGCCCAGTATGGACAGAGGCCGGTTTTGCCGCATTACATGAAAAAGTGCGCGCAGAACTGAACGATACTGTCGTGGACATTGCGAAACAGGTTGAACAAATTCTGACAGCCGTTTTCAACGTTAATAAACGCCTTAAAGGCCGCGTTGATATGACGATGGCGCTGGGGTTGTCGGACGTGAAAGCGCAGATGAACGGCCTGGTGTATCGCGGCTTTGTCACCGGCAACGGCTTCCGCCGTTTGGGTGACACGCTGCGATATCTGCAAGCGATTGAAAAACGTCTGGAAAAAATGGCGGTTGACCCACACCGCGACCGCGCACAGATGCTGAAAGTCGAAAGCGTTCAACAGGCGTGGCAGCAGTGGCTGAACAAACTGCCGCCTTCGCGACGGGAAGATGACGACGTGCAGGAAGTTCGCTGGATGATTGAAGAACTGCGCGTCAGCTTCTTTGCTCAACAGCTTGGTACGCCGTATCCGATTTCCGACAAGCGGATTTTGCAGGCTATGGAGCAAATTAGCGCCTGACGCGGGCTACGACCTTTGTCAGCGCCGAAACCCGGTTAGCGTAAGCGGCCGGGTTTTTTGTGCACAGAAAACCCCCAGCTAGGCTGGGGGTTCCGGAAAGCTTTCAGCTTTGAGCCAGTTATTAAAACCCCTTTTGATTTGTTAAAACACATTGCGGTCTGGCAGCTGCAAGTGTCAAACAAGAAATCAAAA
>JBOFJM010000200.1:0-3117 GCA_051656825.1 Kluyvera sp. | reverse complement strand
TGATCCGCGAAAATTACCAGGGGATTCGCCCTGCGCCAGGCTATCCGGCCTGCCCGGAACATACGGAAAAAGGCACAATCTGGGAACTGCTGGACGTTGAAAAACACACCGGCATGAAGCTCACCGAATCCTTCGCTATGTGGCCTGGTGCATCGGTGTCCGGTTGGTACTTCAGCCACCCGGACAGCAAGTATTATGCCGTGGCGCAAATTCAGCGCGATCAGGTGGAAGACTATGCGCAGCGTAAAGGAATGCCGGTTGCCGAAGTGGAACGCTGGTTAGCGCCAAACCTCGGCTACGACGCTGACTAATTCACAAGACTGTTATCTTTTCTTACAACAAACAGGGCACTCAATGAGTGCCCTGTCTCTTTATTAAGCGTAAAGCCTTATACTGAATGAAGGCTCACTGCACCTTTTGCGGTCTGGCACTGACTTTGTCGGCCATCAGGCCACTCATGCCGAGCCTCAGGAACCTATAACAATAAGGAGAACCCGATTCCGTGTTAACGCTGTTACACCTGCTCTCTGCCGTTGCATTACTGGTATGGGGCACTCACATTGTACGAACTGGCGTCATGCGCGTGTTTGGCGCACGCTTGCGTACCGTTCTCAGCCGTAGCGTTGAGAAAAAGCCACTCGCCTTCTGTGCCGGTATTGGCGTTACCGCGCTGGTACAAAGCAGCAACGCCACCACCATGCTGGTCACCTCATTTGTGGCGCAGGATCTGGTCGCGCTCACCCCGGCGCTGGTGATTGTATTGGGCGCAGACGTCGGTACTGCGCTGATGGCGCGTATTCTCACCTTCGATTTATCGTGGCTGTCGCCGCTGCTGATTTTTATCGGCGTGACTTTCTTCCTGGGCCGCAAGCAGAGCCGCGAAGGGCAGTTAGGGCGCGTGGGGATTGGCCTTGGGCTGATTCTGCTGGCGCTGGAGTTGATTGTGCAGGCGGTGACGCCTATCACCCAGGCCAATGGCGTACAGGTCATTTTTGCCTCGCTGACCGGTGATATCCTGCTGGATGCGTTGATTGGCGCAGTGTTTGCGATTATCAGCTACTCCAGCCTGGCGGCGGTGTTGTTAACCGCTACGCTAACCACCGCTGGGGTAATCTCTTTCCCGGTGGCGCTGTGTCTGGTGATTGGCGCGAACTTAGGCTCTGGCCTGCTGGCGATGCTCAACAACAGCGCCGTCAACGCCGCCGCGCGTCGTGTGGCGCTGGGCAGTTTATTGTTCAAGCTGGTGGGCAGCCTGATAATCCTGCCGTTCGTGCATGTGTTGGCGACGACATTGCACAAACTGCCGTTGCCAGAGGCGGAGTTGGTTATCTACTTCCACGTCTTCTACAACCTGTTCCGTTGTTTGGCGATGGTACCGTTCGCCGAGCCGATGGCGCGGTTCTGTAAACGGCTGATTCGCGATGAGCCAGAGCTGGACGGGCATTTGAAGCCTAAGCATCTCGACCCTAGCGCGCTGGACACGCCAACGCTGGCGCTTGCCAACGCGGCGCGTGAGACGCTGCGCATTGGCGATGCCACCGAGCAGATGCTGGAAGGGCTGAAAAAGGTGATGAACGGTGAGCCGCGCGAAGAGAAAAACCTGCGTAAACAGGCGGATGATATCAACGTGCTGTACACCGCGATTAAACTTTATTTAGCGCGGATGCCGAAAGATGAGCTGGCGGAGGAGGAGTCGCGCCGCTGGGCAGAGATTATCGAAATGTCGCTCAACCTTGAGCAGGCGTCGGATATTGTCGAGCGGATGGGCAGTGAAATTGCGGATAAATCGCTGGCGGCTCGCCGGGCGTTCTCGGTGGAAGGGTTGAAGGAGCTGGATGCGCTGTATGAATTGTTGCTCAGCAACCTGCAATTGGCAATGTCGGTGTTCTTCTCCGGTGATGTCACCAGCGCCCGTCGCTTGCGCCGCAGCAAGCACCGTTTCCGTATTTTGAATCGTCGCTACGCGCACGCGCACGTAGACCGTTTGCACCAGCAAAACGTGCAGAGCATTGAAACCAGTACCCTGCATCTGGCGCTGCTGGGAGATATGCAGCGTTTGAACTCGCTGTTTTGTTCGGTCGCTTACAGCGTGCTGGAGCAACCAGATGAAGACGACGAGCGCGACGATTATTAATCAACAGCAATGCCGGATGGCGGCTTCGCCTTATCCGGCCTACATGATGCTCGTGGTTCTGTAGGCCTGATAAGCGCAGCGCCATCAGGCAATGGCGGCAACCATGCCGGATAGCGGCGTGATGCTTGTGGTTTTGTAGGCCTGATAAGCGCAGCGCCATCAGGCAATGGCGGCAACCATGCCGGATAGCGGCGTGATGCTCGTGGTTTTGTAGGCCTGATAAGCGCAGCGCCATCAGGCAATGGCGGCAACCATGCCAGATGGCGGCGTGATGCTCGTGGTTTTGTAGGCCTGATAAGCGCAGCGCCATCAGGCAATGGCGGCAACAATGCCGGATGGCGGCGTGATGCTCGTGGTTTTGTAGGCCTGATAAGCGCAGCGCCATCAGGCACTAAGCGACAGGATTAAAAACGGTGTCCCGCCTCCAGCGGAACCGCATCCTCTCCCGCTCTAAATACATATGTCGTATTCGGCCCGCCGAGCGTGGCGTGGCCCTGCGCGACGTGAATCCAGTTACCTTCCGGCAGACCAATCACCGTCAACTCAGGCGCAACGACCAGCAATTCGCGGATACGCTGCTCACGGGTTTCGCCTTTGTGCCCTTCCGGCAGCGCGTTGGTGAAATGTGGGTTAATTTGCAGCGGAAACAGCCCCAGCGCGTCAAAGCCCTGCGGGTCAACAATTGGCATATCGTTGGTGGTACGGATGGTTGGGCAAGCGAGGTTAGCGCCCGCGCTCCAGCCGATATACAGCGCCCCGCGTTTAACGACATCGACAATCGGCGCTAACAGCCCGCGCGTGCGGCTCTCTTTGAGCAACTGGAAAGTATTGCCGCCACCGACAATCACCACTTCCGCATTCTCAATCGCCGCCACGGGGTCGGCAACGCTGTGAATACCGGTTACCGTCACGCCGAGCGGCGCCAGAACAGCAGCCGTCTTCGCCGTATAGTCATCCCAGGTTTGCGTAACGCCAGCAAAAGG
>JBOFJM010000199.1:0-4340 GCA_051656825.1 Kluyvera sp. | reverse complement strand
CAGGATGTGGATGAGCGGCAGCTATGCCGCTCACCAATAGACGCGTTATTTGTACAGCGTGGCGGAGCCAAACATTTTGTTGTTACCGCTGGCAACATCGACCACAAAGGCTTTCGCCCCGGCCTTGTGGGCTTTATCGGCAAGCTGGCGCTGGAGATCGTCAAGGTTACTGGCTCCGCTCGCGGTTACTGTACCGGCAGGGCGGAATGGTCCTCTGTCGGTATCGGTTGGCGTCGGGGCGCAATGGGCAAAAAAAGAGGGCGTCGCGAGGAGTATGGCGGCAAAAAGCAGAGTATAACGTTTCATGGCATCCCCTCCTGATAGCAACAGGGAATACATTAAGTGTAGGTCGCTATGAGTAAAAAGAGCGGGAAATCAGCGACCAAAGACGGCTGGAATGACCGGGTTCCAGATAAACCTGCCATTTAGACCCAGGAATCCAGACTCCCTTATTTACCGCACCGTCGTCAACGGGTATCTTACGCCGCATTACGACAGGAGAAAGTCATGAGTACCTAAAAACCGGGGTTACACCCGCGTAACCGTCACCACAACCGCTACGACCTGGATGCATTGTGCCAGGCGTGCCCCGCGTTGAGCGATTTTATTACCCTCAACCCCGCCGGTGAGCAGACCATTAATTTCGCCGATCCGCTGGCGGTAAAAACGCTGAACAAAGCGCTGCTGGCCCATTTTTATGCGGTAAAAGAGTGGGATATCCCGGAAGGTTTCCTTTGCCCGCCGGTTCCTGGGCGTGCAGATTACATTCATCACCTGGGGGATTTGCTGAGTGATGAAAACGGCAACGTGGTAAAAGGCGCGAGCATTCTGGATATCGGCGTGGGCGCAAACTGCATTTATCCGCTGATTGGTGCGCATGAGTACGGCTGGCGTTTTACCGGCAGCGAAACGCATCCACAGGCATTTGCCAGTGCGCAGGCCATTATTAGCGCTAACCCGGCGCTAAACCGGATGATTCGTCTGCGTCGTCAGAAAGACAGCACCGCGATGTTCAACGGCATTATTCATAAGAATGAACAGTTTGATGCCACGCTGTGTAACCCGCCGTTCCACGATTCCGCCGCCTCTGCACGCGCGGGCAGCGAACGTAAACGCCATAACCTGGGCCAGAACCGCGATGACGCGCTGAACTTTGGCGGCCAGCAGCAGGAGCTGTGGTGCGAAGGGGGGGAAGTTAACTTCATCAAACAGATGATTGCCGAAAGTAAAAACTTTGGCCGTCAGGTGATGTGGTTTACGTCGCTGGTGTCGAAAGGGGAAAACCTGCCACCGCTGTACCGCGCATTAACTGATGTTGGGGCGGTGAAGGTGGTGAAAAAAGAGATGGCGCAAGGGCAGAAACAGAGCCGCTTTATCGCCTGGTCCTTTATGGATGATGAACAGCGCCGCCGCTTCCTGGCGCGTAAACGCTAAGTTGAAAAATGCCGTTTATCCCGGCAGGGATAAACGGCATTGTCATTATGACACGTGCTGCAAAAATTCGCGCAGGCGTGGGCTTGGTGGGTTCTTCACCAACTCTTGCGGGTTGCCATCTTCGGCAATTCGCCCTTTATCGATAAAGATCAAACGGGAAGCCACTTTTTCGGCAAAGCCGATTTCGTGGGTCACGATAACCATCGTCATGCCTTCTTCGGCTAAATCCTGCATCACTTTCAGCACTTCATGACGCAGTTCCGGGTCAAGCGCGGAGGTTGGCTCATCAAATAGCATCATTTTCGGTTTAACCGCCAGCGCACGAGCAATCGCCACGCGCTGCTGTTGACCACCGGAAAGCTCAGATGGATAGTGGTGTGCGCGTTCCGCGAGGCCCACTTTCGCCAGCAGATCTTTTGCCAGCTTTTCCGCTGCGTCTTTTTTCAGACCGCGTACACGGATTGGCCCAAACATGACGTTTTCCAGCGCCGTCAAATGTGGGAACAGATAAAACTGCTGGAACACCATGCCCGCTTCCTGGCGAATCAGGCGTTCGTCCACTTTCGGGTCGTTGACTTTCAGGCCATCAACAATCAAATCACCGCTGGTAATCTCTTCCAGCTTGTTGATGCAGCGCAGCAGAGTGGATTTGCCGGAGCCAGACGGCCCGATAATCACCACGACTTCACCCTGTTTAATGTCCAGGTCGATGTTATGCAGCACCTGGGTTTGACCAAAGTGCTTAGAGACGTTTTTAAATTCAATCACAGGATTTTCATCCTTCTTTCCAGGCGACGCAGAATAAAGCTCAGAACGAGCGTAATGATCAGGTAAAAGACGGCAACGGCGCTCCAGATTTCCAGCGCACGGAAGTTACCGGCGATGATTTCCTGGCCCTGACGAGTCAGCTCGGCGACACCGATAACAATAAACAGTGACGTATCTTTAATGCTGATTATCCATTGGTTACCCAGCGGCGGCAGCATACGGCGCAGCGCAAGCGGCAGGATCACGTGGAGAATCGTTTCGCGGCGAGATAACCCCAGCGCCAGCCCGGCTTCACGGAAGCCTTTATGAATCGACAGCACGGCCCCACGGGTAATTTCCGCGATATACGCGCCGGAGTTGATCATGATGGTGACCACGGCGGCAGAGAATGGGTCGATACGCAGGTCGTTAAACGCCATCGGCAGGGCAAAGTAGATAAACATAACCTGCACAACGATAGGCGTACCACGGATAACTTCGATAAATACCAGCGCGATGTGGTTGGCTATCCAACCGCCGAATGAACGCGCAAAACCGGCCACCAGACCAATGGCTAAGCCGCCAATCAGGCCGAGGATCGAAATCCACAGCGTCATTTTTGCGCCTTCAATCAGAAGGGGAATGGCAGGCCAAATGGCACTCCAGTCAAACTGCATAATACGTTCCTGTTACCTTGGTGAAAAACAAAATACCCAGCGCTAAAAAAGTGAGACTGCTGATGTTATGCCGAATGGCGCTACGCTTGGCTGGCCTACACCGGATAGGCCTGATAAGTCGCGCGCCATCTGGCAATTTCAGTCTGGGTCAACGCCAGCAAGCCGCCGTTGGCGGCTAATGTCATTTATTATTTTGGTTCCGTACCGAACCATTTTTTGTAGATTTCGTTATAAGTGCCGTTCTCACGCAGCGTTTTCAGCGCGCCGTTCACTTTCTCGCGCAGTTCGTCGTTGCCTTTAGAGAACGCAATACCGTACTGCTGTGCTTCCAGAGATTCGCCTACCGCTTTGAACTGACCATTACCGGCCGTTTTAATGAAGTAGAGAATGTTTGGCGTATCGTGCAGTACCGCATCGGCGCGGTTAGTTCCTAACTCCATATAGGCGTTATCGATGTTCGGGAACTGGCGTAGATCTTTGGTTTTGATGTTGGCTTTAGCGTAATCGACAGAACCAGTACCGCCTTTCACCGCCACGACTTTGCCATCAAGATCTTTCACGCTCTTGATGTCGTTGTTATTAGCTTTAACCATCACCAGCAGGCCGCTTTTGTAGTAGCCGTCGGAGAAATCGACCGCTTTTTTACGCTCGTCAGTGATGGTGATGCCCGCCAGCGCCAGATCGACGTTTTTGGTTTGCAGCGCGGGGATAATCCCGCTGAAGTCCATTGGCTTCAGGGTGTAATCCAGCTTCAGCTCTTTCGCGATAGCCGCCCACAGATCCACGTCAAAACCGACGTATTGGTTACCCTGTTTGAATTCAAACGGAACGAAGGCCGTATCCGTTGCGACAACCAGTTGTTTATCTGCTGCCTGAGAAGAAACTGCAAAAGCCAGGGTGAGTGCAGCCAGTGAAACTTTAAACATTGACTTCATAGCATTTCCTTTTATATCCACGGGGCGATCCCCTGCGAGAACAATCGGCTTACGAAAAAATCGTGCCAACTTCACAATTCATTGTTTCTTAACAAGTAATGACTTATTTACTGCACGAATGCGGCAGGATAATTGTCTTTATGCACTATAGAGGGGCACTATATTGGTGCATAAAAACGGTGTGGTTAAGTATGGTGTTTTTTAGCGCAAACGTAGGGGGCAAAACAATCTTTTATTAACGATTGTGTGAAGTGATAGTTACAAATTGTTTACTTTTGCGGGCTTTCTGAAGGTGGTGGTGCACTTTTATGGTGCAAAACCTCCCGACAGGGGGCCGGAAGGTCATCACGTTTACTGATGGTTATTCGATATTGGCTTCAATGAACCACAGGAATTTATCGAGATCGCGGGAAGCGGCGGTGAAGATATCGGCGGTATCTTCATCTTTGGCCTCGCTAATCGCTTTGCGCACGTCGTTGGCGACAATAGCGTAACGCTCTGCCAGCGCTTTCAGGTGATCCTGAACGCTGGTGATATCCAGCGGATA
>JBOFJM010000198.1:0-2158 GCA_051656825.1 Kluyvera sp. | reverse complement strand
CGGATGAAAGCGACACCGCGCCTTCACACTGCTGGGCGATTTCCAGCGCGCTTTCCACATACCCCAGCGCGCCTAACGCGTTGGAGCCGCCAACCGGAATGACATACGGACGAAAACCCTGGGCTTCAACGCGCGTTGCCAGCTCGGCAAGCTGCGCATTCGGGTCATTCAGCGCATCACACATTTCCACCTGTGCATTGAATAAGTCCAGCAGCAGGCGGTTGCCGTTACTGAGATAGTTTTCTGCCCGCGTTCCCATTGGGTTTTCCAGCAGCGCCACGCAGTGCAGCCCTAATTTAGCGGCCACCGCCGCCGTCTGGCGCACGTGGTTAGACTGAATCGCCCCTGCGGTAATCAGCGTGTCTGCCCCTTCGCGCAGGGCATCGGCGGCTAAGAACTCCAGCTTGCGCAGCTTGTTGCCGCCCATTGCCAGCGGCGTAACGTCATCACGTTTGATAAAGATATCGCGACCAATATAGTCAGAGAAACGCGGCAGGTATTCCAGTGGCGTTGGTGCGCCGATAAACTCCAGGCGCGGGAAACGGGTTAAATTTTGCAGTGACATACACTCTCCTCGGCATCATTATTTTTATTATACTCTATGGCTTACGCGGTGCGGGAAGGTGGCGAGTGAGCAACGCCCGATGAGCTAACTGTAGACAGTGGTTCGAGGGGGTGAACGCGGCCAACGTACCTGTAACGCGAAGACGATGAGTATATGCGCTTAAATAAAAAAAGGCGCTCAAGCAGCGCCTTTTTTAAATCACCGCGATTACTCGGTAACGTCAGCCCCGAACCATTTTTCAGACAGTGCTTTCAGGCTACCGTCTTTATGCATGGCGTCAATCGCGCTATCCACCGCTTTCAGCAAGTCTTCATTGCCTTTGCGCAGCGCAACGCCGGACTCCTGACGAGAGAATGCCTCACCCGCAACAGCCAACGTATTGTTGGTTTTCTTAACCAGGTCCAGCGCCGCCAGGCGGTCAACCAGAATGGCGTTGATGCGGCCTACGCGCAAGTCCTGGTATTTGGTTGGATCATCATCGTAAGTGCGGATATCCACGCCCTGCACGTTCTGGCGCAGCCACTCTTCGTAGTTTGTCCCCAGACCCACGCCGACTTTTTTACCTTTCAGGTCAGCCGCCGTTTTAATCGAGCCTTCGTTGCCTTTTTTCACCAGCGCCTGGATACCGGAAATGGTATACGGGGTGGAGAAATCATATTTTTTCTGTCGCTCAGGCGAAATAGTCACCTGGTTAATCACGACATCAATACGTTTTGAATCCAGTGAAGCCAGCATACCGTCCCATTTGGTCGGTTTCAGGTCCGCTTTTACGCCGAGATGCTCGGCCAGTTCATTGGCGAACTCCACTTCAAAACCGGTCAGCTTGCCGTCATCGCCCTGAAAACTAAACGGAGGATAAGTGCCTTCCAGCCCAACGCGCAGCGTGCCACGTTCTTTGACTTGGTTTAACAGATTTTCAGCAGCGAACGTTTGCACGCTTGCTCCTGCGACCAACGCGACGGCCATTGCGCCCATTAGCGCCTGACGCCCCAGAAATGCAAGTTTCATTATACCCCCGAAAAGCTTCACTTTTTTGTAGTGTAAACCGTTCGCCACCAATGACAAACACTGATCTGCTACATCTTATTCCAATTTAATATATATCAGAGGTTTCACGGTCTGCGTAATTCAGCGCGTTAGTCTGGGGGAGCTGACGCTGGAAGCGAAGGTATTTGCGTAGCGCAATACGATAATTATTGGTGCTGGTATCCGGCAGCCAGGCTTCCAGTTTTTCGTCGGAGTGGCGCTCCTGCAATACGGCGCGGGGAACCTGCTGCTCATCAAAATGGTTGCCCAAACGGCGCAGGCGCACCACATACTCGCGAACCGTACCGGCGCTCATGTCCGTTTGTTCAAGGAGGTATTGTTTAAAACCAATGATATTGAAGAAAGCGCTCTGTTCTTTACAGTGCAGATCGCCGCAGAAACGGCACAGCGCAGACCATGCGCTTCGCTCCTGCTGCCAGTCAGCTTCATCCATCAGCATGTCGAGGCGGGAAATAGCGATTTTATTCACTATCTCCCCCTGGCGCACAAGGGTGATGCGATCGAGCAATTTATGACAGTGGGCGCAATGCGTTTCGCTGTGTTTGA
>JBOFJM010000197.1:0-2309 GCA_051656825.1 Kluyvera sp. | reverse complement strand
GAAAGCCGACACCCCTGCGTAGGCAAAAGTCATAAAAAAAGTGACCGTCGCAAACGGCATGGCGGATTTATCGAACATCGCAGAAAAGCCCAGTTTCGGCTGCGAACCATCCGCATGGCGAATAACCGGCGGCACACTCACCACCAGCGCCAGTAAAATGCCCACGGCAGACACCGCCACGCACAACCAGAATGCGAGAGTAAATGCGCTCTGGCGCGCCATATTCAGGCCAATCCACGGCCCAACGACCATCGCCAATCCCATCGCTAAGGAGAAAAAACTGATGCCCTCTCCACATCGGGAGACAGGAATAAGCCGAGCGGAAATCGTCCCTTTTACTGTAGTAATAACCCCAAAGGTCATACCATGAAGCACGCGGACAAGCAGCAGTGCCTCAATACTGCGGCAAAACGGATACAGCGCGGTACCCCCCAAAAATGCCAGAGAAGAAAGTATCAGAATCATCTTGTTAGAATATTTCCCCACCCACTGCCCGGCAAACGGTCGCACAATAATGGCGGCAGCGAGGAAAAAGGTCACCAATAGACCGGCTTTATCCACAGTGGCATGAAGATTATCGGCGATATAAATAGGCAAGAGCGTTAGCAAAACATAAAACACGAAGAAAATAATAAAGCTAATAATCGTGATAGCCCAAAAATCTTTTGTCCATAGTTTTTCTTTCATTTATTCCCAACCTGATTTAACGGCACACACTAATAGATTCATTGAAAATATATAAATTCAAAAATGCATATCAAAATAAAATGATTGCGTGCGTGATTTTGTGATCGAGTCCGGTTAAAAAGTATAAGAATCACCGATAAATTAGTAAAATTAATTGTTTTAATTACATTGAGTAGAAAAAACTAATGACAATAACGCAAATCAATGCCCTGCTCACCGTAGTGGAATGCGGCGGGTTTACGGAGGCAGGCAAGCGCCTGTATATGACACAATCGGCCGTCAGCCAGGCCATTTCCGCACTGGAGGACGAACTGGGCGTACTGATTATCCAGCGCGAGCGGCGTAAAAAGGTGACACCCACCGCAGCAGGTGAACGGGTTATCGCGCATATGCGTCGCCTGATGAACGAAGTCAGCGCCATTAAAGAGATTGCCGAGCAGGAAAAACAGACGCCGCAGCGTCTATTGCGGATCGGCTGTTTCCCCAGTATTTGCGCCAGCGTGTTGCCAAAAATCGTCCGTTATTTTGAGCAGCACCATCCCATGATTAAAATCGTTCCGCATGAAGCCAACAGTGCAGAGATTATTAACGATATTCGCGAAAACAATATTGACGCCGGATTTGTTCATATTCCCGTTGCAGGTATGTTCACGACGCCAGTATATAAAGACAGATTTACCGTCGTCGTTCCAGATAACCACCGTTTTATTAAGCGTAAAAATATTACCTTGCATGAACTGTTTGATGAACCACTGATTATCAGCAAGGGGCGTTATGAAATGAGTATTATGGCGCTGTTTGCCGGAATGAATATTACCCCTAAAATAAGATATGAATTTAACCATCCCAGCACGGCAATGAGTTTTATCCGCCAGGGATTAGGCATTGCCCTATTACCGGAGCTAACCCTCAAAACGCTTGAACAACCGCTGAACTCCGTGCCGCTGGAGCCTGCATTTTACCGCCAGATCTCGCTGATTGCCCACCAACCGCCGGTCACGGGCAGCCCCTTACAATTGCTACACCAGTTGGTCAGCACGGGGATCATTTAAAAAAGCGACGCAGCGCGCAAAATAGACAGCAAAACTTTCGATTGACGCGCGAATATGTTCGATATCAAACAAATTACCGTATAAATGTGACTTAATGAAAACAAAACGAACATTAAGGACACTTTATGGACAGCGCCTCTGTCAATGAATATGACGCGATTATCATCGGCGGCGGAGCCACCGGCGCGGGCATCGCTCGCGACTGTGCGCTGCGCGGTCTAAAAGTGGTGCTGGTGGAACGTTTTGATATCGCCACCGGCGCAACTGGCCGCAACCACGGATTGCTGCACAGCGGCGCGCGCTACGCCGTCACCGACAGTGAATCCGCACGCGAATGCATCAGTGAAAACCAGATTCTGCGCCGCATCGCTCGCCACTGTATCGAGCCGACCAGCGGCCTGTTTATCACCCTGCCGGAAGACGACATCACCTACCAGCGCCGGTTTATCGACGCCTGCCTCAGTGCGGGTATTCAGGCCGATGCTATCGATCCGGCAATGGCACGGCACATTGAACCGTCGATTAACCCCGCGCTGATTGGCGCCGTTCGCGTACCGGACGGCACGGTTG
>JBOFJM010000196.1:0-2994 GCA_051656825.1 Kluyvera sp. | reverse complement strand
ACCATAATCGCGGTGCATTACTGACTCGTATACCGGAGCGCAGCGCCCGCTGCATCTATGTGGCTGCGGAGTTTATTCGCGAAAAAATACGTGCGCTTAATCCCGAACAACACGATATCCATCGCTATATCATCGCCAGCGATGGCCGCTGGTTTTACTGGTTTAACGCCGCCGACTCTTTGCCCTTTAGTTTTGAAACGTCACAGATGGCGCGCGATCCTTGGCAATTTTTCTCTGAACCGGAACTGTTCTATGACCGCGTGCTACAAAAGAGCATTCGTAAAAAATCTCTGAGTGTGACCAACTTTTACATCGATAAAATTACCGATGAAAAAGCCTACAGCGTGGTGAGTTATATTTACGATCTGACGGAAAGCGTGGTGAGCAACCATATTATTGGTTATCTGGTCTATGATCTTTCGCGCCCGGAGTTGCGAACGATGCTGGAAGCGGCATTCGATAACCAGTTACCGAAAGGGCTGATTCTGGGCTTTCTGAGCCGTCAGACCGGAGACGTGCTGTGTGTCGTCAATAACTGCCGCTGGCTGGATAACTACCATATTCACGAAGTCTCATTACGCTACGACGTTAAATACGCGCTGCCGCTTTGGCTATTTATTACCGAGGATAGCCGTACGCTGGCGCTGCTGGCGTTAGCGCCGCTGTTGCTGCTGGTACTGTTTTTGCTGATTCGTTATCACCTGAATCACGCTGACCTGCGGTTCTATCGCGACCCGCTAACCGGTTGTTTTACGCGCAATATTTTCGCATTGATCCAACAGCGATCGTTGCCGTTTATGACCGTGATTCTGTTTGACTGTAATAAATTTAAAACCATCAACGACAGCTTTGGTCACAAAGCGGGGGACCGTGCGCTACAGGCGATAGCTCACTGCATGTTGAGTGAAATTCGTGGCAATCGCGATTGGGTTATCCGCAGCGGTGGCGATGAATTTATTGTGCTGCTGAGCCGCACGGATATTGCGCACGCCCACATGGCTGCGGAGCGGATAGCCTCAAAGATTGCCGTATTCCCGTTTAACCCGAAGGGGCATACGGTTTCGTTGTCCGTTTCGTGGGGTGTCGCGCCCTGTCTGGATTCGCTGGATGCTGCCATTCAACAGGCGGATGCGGGAATGTATGAGATGAAAGAGCGGCGCGGAGAAGAGCGATAAGCCGACTGTGCGCGGCTTATCATCGGCTTACCACCAGCCGAGCTGGATGCCTGCAACGGTGACAATGGCAACGATCAGCATAATAATCGTGGTCTTTCTCATTGTGCTCCTCCTGGCAGCGCATAACCGCCGATAAAAAACCAGCCTAGGAAGGCAACGGCGATAAAGAAGATAACGATGGGGAAGGCGATACCCAATCTCATGGTGACATCCTGATTTCTATGTATACATGCGGCGTATGATACTGTAATTAACCGAACTTCTGGGCGCTAATTTCCGGGCGATGGCGAAATTTTTTGTCCTCATACATTGCGCTGTCTGCCGCACGCAGAGCGCCGTCTGGATCCATATCGTGAGGATTAACGCTCACTGCGCCAATGCTGGCGCCAGGGTAGTGAATCAGGGTGTCGCCCAACAGATAATCGCCAACCAGCAACTGGCGCAGGGTTTCGGTAAACTGAGCCAACTGCGCCGTTGAGCGCGCAAGCGTCGCAACCATAAACTCATCGCCACCTAACCGGCCCAACTGATCGTCGGCAGAAATGCCCAGCTTAAGCCGTTGCCCAACTTGCTGTAAAAAAGCATCTCCCGCCTGATGACCATAGCGGTCATTGATATTCTTGAAATTATCGAGGTCGATAAAAGCCAACAGCACCGAATGATTGAGATGTCTTGCCAGTGAAAATAGCGTTTCCAGGTTTTCGAACACCGCGCGGCGGTTAGGAAGGCCAGTCAACGCATCGGTGTAAGAGTGATACACCAGCGCGGCGTTGGCTTCCTGTAACTGGGAAACCAGCGACTCTTTTTCGATGTAGCGCGCGATGATGCTCGCAAACAGTTGTAAAACGTGTTCGCTGTTAAAACTCAACGGTTTTTGCGTCGTGCTGGTCGCGCACAGTGTGCCGTACAGCGAACCATCTGTCAGATGAATCGGTGTACTAAGGAAAGTCGTAATCCCCAGCGCTTTTGCCGCATCGCAGTCGCCCCAGCGGCCTGCCACGTCATCGCTGTAAAAGCAGTTATCATCCATCGCGCGTTTACACAGGGTGTCTTTCCACGGCACTGATAGGTTTTCCGGGATGTTCATATCGCCGCTATTGCGTGAATAGACAATATGTTGCAACTGCGCCTGGGTATCAATTTTGGTCAGATAAGTCGATTCCATATTGGTCACTAATTCGAGCATCTCAAGTAACTGACGGACCAGCCCTTCTAAAGACTGTTCCGAAGCAAGCGTTTGTGATACCCGAGCAAGAATGATATCTGACATGAAAACGACGGCCCCCAACGATAGCGTACGGAATGATATATTGCTTAAATGAAATCAGATTAACTAAATTTTATACATTATGTATCCATAAGGTAAGCACTCTGTCAGTAAAAGGTGTCATAGTCGAGGGCATATGCCTCTTATTGCAGACAAAAAAGCCCCACCGGGGATGTTAGCTACCCTTTGTTACGTGGGCTTCCAGCGGTGTAATGCGGGTTAGAGCATCACTCAAGACCACTGAAAGCCGCTATAAATCACCCGAGTGTGGACGTTTTCGGGTTCAATGCCGCCCTTTAACGGATTGAGTGTTACGGCATCTTGCAAATACTCTGGCGCGCAGTGCGCGTAGACCATTGTCTGCTCTATGCGCGCGTGACCGAGCATCCTTGTGTCGAAGCGGCTCGAGCAGCTGCCGATGAGGGCGAGTTTGATTTCTATATCGCCGCGCCTCGGAGTCCTGTCAATCACTGTGGGTTACCTACCAGCGGAACCACCACGGATATGACGCCAACACCGTCTGAGCAAGCCGCAGCGGTGCTAAATATCATT
>JBOFJM010000195.1:0-6526 GCA_051656825.1 Kluyvera sp. | reverse complement strand
GGCAGCCGGGTTAACGCCGGTTCTGCATTAGTGCACGAAGCCGGGGAGACAATGGCAGAAATCGTTAACGCAGTGACCCGCGTCAGCGACATCATGGGGGAAATTGCCTCGGCATCCGATGAACAGAGCCGTGGCATCGATCAGGTCGGCCAGGCAGTTGCTGAAATGGATCGCGTCACCCAGCAGAACGCCTCGTTGGTTGAGGAGTCCGCCAGCGCGGCGGCAGCGCTGGAGGAGCAGGCAGCACGTCTGAACCAAACGGTGGCGGTGTTTAAAATCAACCACCAGACGTTACAGAGAACCGCGCCGAGAAAAGCTGCAGTGCCATCGGCGAAAGCGGCTCCACTCAACGAAGCGAACTGGGAAACCTTCTAACGTTTCACACCTCAGAAACCGGAATCACCGCCGGTTTCTGCGGTTTTGACCGCACGGCAATCACCACCCCAATCACCAGCAGCGTTATCCCACTTAGCGTTAACATCGGCGGCATTTCCTGGCGCAGTAAAAAGGTGTACAGCAACCCCGCCAGCGTCTCAAACACAATCAAAGGCCCGAGGATAACCGTCGGCAAGCGTTGGCTTGCTACGTTCCAGCACAGCGCGCCAACCCATGAACAAAGTACCGCAATTGCTACCATCAGGCCGATAAACAGCGTTGGGCGCGGGCCGAAGGGCAGCGAGAAATCCGGCGTTTGCCCGTGCAGCCATAGGCAGGCCACGATATAACCCAGCAGCGAAACCGGCAGCGTAACCAGCGCCTGCGCCGTAGCCCACATCAGCGGTGGTTTATCGGGGTTTTCCCGCAGCCAGCGAGCGTTACGCAGCGCATACCACGCCCAACACACAACTGAAACACTGGCGAGCGCCACGCCGGAACCGTAGCGCCAACCGCTGAAATCCGGCAGCCCCTGGCGCAGTTCGGCAATGTTGACGCACAGCAAACCGATGCTAATCAGCACCAGTGCCGGGAGCAACCGCAGCCAGGACAACTTACCATCGCGCTGGCTATACAGCAGGTTGGCAAAAATGGGGATGACGACCGGTAAGGTGGCGATAATCATCGTCGAAACCGGCGCGCCGGTACGTTGAATTGCGCTGGCAAGGCAGACGTAATAGACCAGATTGCCGACCATCGTCAGCGCCAGTGCCGTCTTCCAGTCTTTTGACGAAAGCTGGCGCAAGCGTGCGCGCCCCATCCAGGCCAGCGGCAGGGCAATCAGCCCCAGCGCCAGATAACGCCCCATCGACTGCAATACCGCCGGATAGTCCGGCACGATTAACGGCCCCACAAAAATCAGCCCCCACATTAAACCCGCCTGCAGGGCGTACAGCACACCGCTAATCATGATGACATCCACATTTATTGAACATGCTGAAAAGTGTAGGAGGGGAACGCTGTTCAGTATTGTATGAGATTGCGCATTAGCGGCGGACAACCTGTTTTTGGTAGCGCACAGGCGTAATACCGTAGCGCTGAGTAAAGGCGCGGGTGAGGTGGGATTGGTCTGTTAGCCCAGTGGCAGCGGCGACTTCGGCGGCGGGCATCCCGTGAGTGAGAAACTCTTTGGCTCGCCATAACCGCACCGCCATCAGCATTTGGTGCGGGGTCACATGAAAATGCGCTTTAAACTGGCGCTGAAAATGCCACGGACTTAGCGCCGCGACGTTAGCCAGCTCATCAAGCGTAATCGGGTGCATATAGTTGTCGTGCAGATAATCGCGCACGCGGTTAAAGCGGTGCGCCGCTTCTTGTAACACGGGCGCATGGCTGGCGAAGGGTTTGAACGTATCGACTAAATCTAACAGTAGCCCTTGCTGCGCCAGTGGAGTATCGGCGTGCCAGAGCGCGTGAATGTGGCAGCCTATAATCTGCGAACGTCGCGGATCGTGGCGAATAACGTCGGCAAACCACCAGTGGCGTATGCCGGTAACATCCTCAAGCTGGTTGGGATCCAGGTAAATCATGCGATAGCGCCAGCCGTCTGCGGTTTCGGCCTCGCCGGTGTGTAGTTCGTCCGGGTTCATGGTCACGACAGAATGCACCGGCGCAACATACTGGTTGCCGCGATAACGAAAACGCTCGGCTCCCGCTTCAATCACCCCAATACCAAACGCTTCGTGAGTATGAGGTTCAAAGGCGTAGCGCGAGATATGGGCATGATACAGCTCAACGCCGGGCACTTGCGCCAAATGGCGAAAGCGCGCGCGGTCTTTCTCGTCGGTGAACTGTTCTGGTACGCCTTGCACGTAGTGTCTCCTCCAGGGCCTTCTCGACTATTATCAGAGATGGCCCGTGGAGGCGCTACATGTTTAACCGATTTTTAACGCTTACAGGATGCCTTTGACGCTGTCGGCAAGTGGGGTGGTCGGGCGACCAATCAGTTTGCTCAGGGTGTGGCTGTCGTCAAACAGGCCGCCTTTTGATGCGCCAACGTCAGAATCTGCCAGCATATTGGCCAGACCGGAAGGCAGGCCAACGTTTTTCAGTGCAGAGGCAAAATTGGCTTCGCTCAGGTTCTGGTAAACCACGTTTTTGCCGCTCTGGCTGGTCAGTTCGGCCGCCAGTTGGCTCAGCGTCCAGCCGTTATCGCCCGCCAGTTCATACACTTTTCCTGCGTGACCGTCTTCGCTCACCACGCGAGCCGCCGCCGCAGCGTAGTCTGCGCGGGGGGCTGAGGCAATTTTCCCGTCTCCGGCTGCGCCAATAAATACACCGTGCTCCAGCGCGGCAGGGACGCTTGCCAGGTAGTTTTCGGTATACCAGCCGTTACGCAGCAGGGCGTAAGGAATGCCGGAATCTGCCAGCAGTTTTTCGGTTTCGACATGTTCTACGTGCAGGCCTAATGGGGATTTATCGGCGTGCAGCAGGCTGGTGTAAGCGATAAATTTCACCCCAGCGGCTTTGGCGGCATTAATCACATTGCGGTGCTGTGGCGTGCGTTGGCCCACTTCGCTGGAGGAGATCAGCAGCAGTTTATCGACGCCAGCAAGCGCTGCTTTTAGCGCCGCTTCATCGGTATAGTCGCCCTGGCGAACGACAATGCCCTGTTGGCTCAGCGCTTCTGCTTTTGCCGGATGGCGAACAATCGCCACAATCTGGTTGGCGGGTACGGTTTTCAGTAAAGATTCGATGACATGGTGGCCCAGTTGGCCGGTTGCGCCGGTGAGTGCGATCATGGGAAGTCTCCGTCTGTTTGTCTTGTGTTTGACTACGCTAACACCTAAACTTACTTTTAGTAAGTACGTACAAAAAGGTAAGTATCAAAATGACTCGAACCACGCTTTCCCAACAGATGAAAGAGGGCAATTTGTTTGCCGAGCAGTGCCCGTCGCGGGAGGTGTTGAAACACGTCACCAGCCGCTGGGGCGTCCTTATCCTGGTGGCGCTGCGCGAGGGAACGCACCGTTTTAGCGATCTGCGGCGCAGAATGGGCGGCGTGAGTGAAAAGATGCTCGCTCAATCGCTACAGGCGCTGGAGCAAGACGGCTTTCTGAATCGAATCTCTTACCCGGTCGTCCCGCCGCACGTTGAGTATAGCCTGACGCCGCTGGGCGAGGCGGTGAGCGAAAAGGTGGCAGCGCTGGCAGACTGGATCGAGCTAAATTTGCCGGACGTACTGGCGGTGCGCGATGAACGCGCGGCCTGATTATCGACGGGGATTGCCGGATGGCGGCTTTGCTTATCCGGCCTACTTTCGACGGTAGGCCGGATAAGAGTGGCAACAGGTTACTGTCTCAAATCCAGCTGATAAATCGCGAAACCAATATCATCGGTTGCGACCTGCTTCATCGGATACTGCGCTTTCTCTTTAATAAACGCCGCCGCTTTTTCTGTCGGTGAAGTTTCAAAGCGAATATCTAATTTGCTGTCCGTGTGAATCGGCGCCAGACGCCAGTTGTTGTCTGCTGCCGGGTGAATTTCGCCTGCCTTTTTCGATTCGGCGCTAATCCATGCCGCCAGTATCGAACGGTTTTCATCCGGGGAGGCGAACGCGATGTGGCTGTCGCCCGTACCCGCAAACTTACCGCCGTAAGCGCGATAGTTGTTGGTTGCCACCAGGAACATGGCGTTCGGGTCGATAGGCTTGCCGTTAAAGGTCAGATTTTTAATACGCTCAGCCTGTGGATTAACGCTCTGGCATTCGCCGTCGTAGCGCGCTGGCTGGGTGATATCGACCTGATAATTCACGCCATCAATCACATCAAAGTTATAGGTGCGGAAACCGTCCCAGTTAATCAGCGACTGTGGCTTGCTGCTGTGCGGGTCTATCTGGTTAAACTGCCCGGCGGAGCACTCCAGCCACTCTTTCACCTCTTTGCCGCTGGCTTTCACGACGACCAGCGTATTGGGATAGAGGTAAAGATCGGCGGCGTTACGGAACGTCAGTTGGCCTTTTTCCACTTCAACATAGCTTGCGGGGTCATTCTTACGACCGCCGACTTTAAACGGCGCGGCAGCAGAGAGCACCGGCAGTTTTGCTAAGTCCGGGTCGCCCTGAATGTAGTGCTCAACGTAGGCTTTTTGCGCCATGTTGACCACCTGTACGGTTGGGTCATCCTGCACCAGCGACAAGAAGCTGTACATGTTGTCGGATGATTTACCGATAGGCTTGCTGACAAACTCGCGGGTGGCGTCATGGTCAGCCTTCAGCGCGCTAACCAGTTTACTGTCTTCCGCTGCCAGGGATTTTTTAGCAACAGCGTCATAAATTGGGCGGGCTTGCGCTTTGGCGGAGGTGACCTGCCATTTGCCGCCGTCGTTATTCAGCTCCAGGTCAACCACGCCGAGGTGATCGCCCCACATTCCCGGCATCACCGCAGGAATGCCGTTGAGCGTGCCTTTAGCGATGTCTGCGCCTTTAATATTGGCAAAATCTTTGCCAGGGAATACGGCGTGCGCGTGGCCAAACATAATGGCATCAACGCCTGGCACCTGGCTTAAGTAGTACACCGAGTTTTCAGCCATCACCTGGTATGGGTCGGCGGAAAGGCCGGAGTGGGCAATCACCACTACTACATCCGCGCCGTTTGCGCGCATTTCCGGTACATATTTACGCGCCGTTTCGGTGATGTCGTTAACGGTGACTTTGCCGCTCAGGTTGGCTTTATCCCAGGTCATAATCTGCGGCGGAACAAAGCCGATATAACCGATTTTCAGCGTCTGTTTATTGCCCTCTTTATCGACGACGTCAGTCTCTTTAATCAGATAAGGGGTAAACAGTGGTTTTTTTGTTTTAACGTCGATGATATTGGCGTTAACGTACGGGAACTTCGCGCCAGCCAGCGCTTTGTGCAGATAATCCAGACCGTAGTTGAACTCGTGGTTGCCGAGGTTGCCCACCGTATAGTCGAGCAGATTCATTGCCTTATAAACCGGATGGGTATCGCCCTGTTTTAGCCCTTTTGCCGCCGCATAGTCGCCCATCGGGCTACCCTGAATCACGTCGCCGTTATCCACCAGCACGCTGTTTTTCACCTCGTCACGCGCGGCATTAATAAGGCTTGCCGTACGCACCAGGCCAAATTTCTCCGTCGCCGTATCTTTGTAGTAATCAAAATCCATCATATTGCTGTGCAAATCAGTGGTTTCCATAATGCGGAGATCCACCGTTGCCGCATTTACGCTGGCGGCAATCAGCGTAGCCAGCAGCGTTGCGCTAAACTTGATCATCAGAGGCATCCTTTTTTTAGATCTAAAACACAGATTTGAATGTATCTAAATTCCGTTACTTACGAAGGTGTGAATCATGCCAGAAAATCATGACGGGAAATTGGCAACGGTTCACAGTTATCCAGACCGATGATGGGAATAGCAGAATTAACGGCGATGCGATATAAATAAAACAATAAGTTAACGCCACTGTAATCTTAACGAGGTGGAGAATGTTAGAACAAGTATGTCAGCTTGCACGGGATGCGGGCGATGCCATTATGCAGGTTTACGAAGGTAAACAGCCGTTAGACGTCGTGAGCAAACCGGATGATTCTCCGGTTACGGCGGCCGATATCGCGGCGCATCATGTGATTGTGCAAGGCCTGAAGGCGATGACGCCAGACGTGCCGATTCTTTCTGAGGAAGATCCTCCGAACTGGGATGTGCGCCAACACTGGCAGCGCTACTGGCTGGTTGACCCACTCGACGGCACTAAAGAGTTCATCAAGCGTAACGGTGAATTTACCGTCAATATCGCGCTTATCGACAACGGCAAAGCGGTGCTGGGCGTGGTATTCGCACCGGTGCTGAACGTGATGTACAGCGCGGAAAACGGCAAAGCATGGAAAGAGGAGTGCGGTGTGCGTAAGCCTATCCAGGTGCGTGACGCCAACCCGCCCAAAGTGGTGGTGAGCCGCTCTCACTACGCCAATGACGACGAACTGAAAGAGTATTTGCAGCAGTTGGGCGAGCACCAAACGGCGTCGATTGGTTCATCGTTGAAATTCTGCCTGGTGGCGGAAGGTGCCGCGCAGCTTTACCCGCGCTTTGGGCCGACCAACATCTGGGATACCGCAGCGGGCCATGCGGTTGC
>JBOFJM010000194.1:0-2319 GCA_051656825.1 Kluyvera sp. | reverse complement strand
CATCGGTATCCCAACGGCGAAAAAGTGCAAAGCGTTAGCGCGTGACTCGTTAAGCCTGTTGGCTTACGTAAAATAACCGCGCTGCACAGCCAACAAGCTCCGCTTACTCTTTTACTGGCAACGTCAGCAACACTGATTTTGCCTGGTTTTCCCCCTGAGTGACCCTCAATACCGCCTGCCCCAGTTGCCGCCCGACCTCTTCGTGATCGACGGTAAAAAGACAGCTCGACGACCCCACTCGTACAGAAAAATCGCTGCTTGCCGTGGCGCACAGCATGTTTTTTTCATTGAGTCCGCACTCGGGTATCGAGGCCAGATAATGGCTCGCCCCCATCAGTAAAAAGTCGTTGATGAAAATAATGAAATCAGGCCGCTCCGGCTGCTGTAGAAATTGTCGCGCCGCCGCTTCACCGGAAGATTCAGCAACGCTGCCAAAGAAAACCAGCCCGTCATGATGGCGAATCCCTTGCGCCGCCAACGCCTGTAAACAACCGTTCAAGAACTGGCGGCCATGCATACTGTCCGGACCAAGCATCGCAATGGCAATACGTTTCGCCCCACGGCGCAGAGCCGCACGCACGCATTGTCGGCCCATCTCTTCATGATGAAAATCGACCCAATTGAATTGCCCGCCCAGCGAGTGGCTTTGCCCCATCGTCACAAAGGGAAACTTTAGTTCATCAAGCAGAAGGATCCGCTCATCATTAATACGCGTGTCAGTCAGAATGATCGCATCAGCACGGTTCTGCTCAACAATTTTATGCAGCAGTTGTCGTTCACTTTCGCGATCGGTAGAAATATGGATAACCGGATCGATGGCACTCTCTTTTAAACTGGCCTGTAGCCCCCTGGCGATAGCCATAAAGAACGAGGCGGTATGGATATTGCCATCATCCGCCGCAGGCAGCAGCAGAGCCACAACCCCCGTTTTGCCACTACGCAAATAGCGGGCGGATGCATTTGGCCGGTAACCCAGTTTATCCGCCGCTTCCAGTACCTTTTTACGGGTATGGTTACTGATATCACTTTTATTATTTAGCGCTTGCGAAACCGTCGCCGTCGAAAGGTTAAGAAACGCCGCCAGCTCTTTTATATTCATATTTATTATGGACTAAATAGCTCTGAACAAGGATATTCCTGCCAATTTAACTGATTAGTTTTTACGTGACAATAAAAAACCATTTCGACACAGTTTTATTGTGTAGCAACGATCACAATTATGCAGGTAAAACCATTGCCACGATTATTTTTCAGATCTAGCATAAAACAATACGAAATCGATTAAGTATTAAAATAAAAACCCTAAAAAATAATCATACAAACAAAGGTACTTATATCATGACATTAGATAGTACGCTTCCTGCTGCGGCCGAAAAACATAAAACGCGCCCCCAGGTCATTTGGATTTGCCTGTTAGCGGCGCTCGCAGGGCTGTTATTTGGCCTGGATATCGGCGTCATTTCCGGCGCGCTACCGTTGATCGCCAAAGAGTATCAACTGCTGGATAGCCAGCAGGAGTGGGTGGTCAGTTCAATGATGGTCGGCGCCGCCGTCGCAACTCTGTGCAGCGGTTTTCTGGCCTATCGTCTGGGCCGAAAATACGCGTTGTTAATCGCCGCCGCCTCCTTTTGCTTAGGGGCGATTATTTGTACCTGCGCAGTCGGCCCAGGGATGCTCATCGTCGGACGGCTAATTCTCGGCGTCGGTCTGGGGGTTGCCTCTTATGCGACACCACTCTATCTTTCTGAAATAACGCCAAAAAATATTCGTGGCGCAATGATATCCGCCTATCAACTGATGATTGCGCTGGGCATCTTGCTGGTTTTTCTGACCAACACCGCCTTTAGCTACAGCGGCAACTGGCGCGGTATGCTGCTGGTTGTCGCCATCCCTTCGCTGGTCTTTCTGTTCGGGGCACTATTCCTGCCACGCAGCCCGCGCTGGCTCATGATGCATGGCCGTGAAGAGGAGGCGCGTACAGTGTTAATCCGCCTGCGTAATAGCCGTGAAGAGGTGGAGAATGAGCTTAGCGAAATTAAAGAACAGCTCAATGTTAAGCAGCAAGGCTGGAATTTATTCAAAGAAAACAGAAACTTTCGCCGCAGTGTGAGCCTGGGTATTGTTTTGCAAATCATGCAGCAGTTTTCTGGCGTGAATGTGATGATGTATTACGCGCCGCGTATATTCCATGAAATAGGCTTCACCTCAACGGCCGAGCAGATGTGGGGCACGGTGATCGTGGGCTTCGTGATGACGCTCGCCACCTTTATCGCCGTCGGCTTCGTCGATCGCTGGGGGCGAAAACCCATGCTGTACGCT
>JBOFJM010000193.1:0-3098 GCA_051656825.1 Kluyvera sp. | reverse complement strand
GCCTATATCACCGCCAATGGGCCTGAGCCAGTGCGCATGGGCAACGTACCGCTGTTCCACCAAACGTTGCTGTTGCAACAGTTGGCATCAGAGCAGTTGCTGGTAGAAGCGACGCTTGAAGGTAGCTATGAAAAAGCGCTTCAGGCCTTTACGCTTAACCGCACCGTGCCGACGATGGAACACGCCAAAGCGATCCTGGATGAGATGATTGCCGCCAATCAGGATTACTGGCCACATTTGCAACGCAAATGGCAAAAGGGTGAAGCAACGCGCTAATAAATCGACGGTCGCTTGTCGGTGTGAGCAAAAACACCGACAATCCCTTTAAGATTCGTCAATGGAGGGGATTTTATGACCACATCTTTTTTTGTTGCCGCCGACTGGGTGACTGAGCATATTGATGACCCGGCAATTCAAATTATCGACGCCCGCATGGCAACACCGGATCAACAACATCGCTGTCTGAATACTGAATACCGCGCCGGGCACCTGCCGGGGGCGGTTTTTTTTGATATCGAAGCCCTCTCTGACCACACCTCGCCTTTGCCTCACATGCTGCCGCGCCCGGAAGCCTTTGCGGTTGCGATGCGCGAGCTGGGCGTCAATCGCGATAAACATTTGGTCATTTACGACGACGGTAACCTGTTCTCCGCGCCGCGCGCGTGGTGGATGCTGCGAATCTTCGGCGTCGAAAAAGTGTCGATTATGGCAGGCGGTATGGCGGGCTGGCTGCGCGATGAACGGCTGCTGGAACAAGGCGACGTCGATATTGCCGACGGCGAGTTTGACGTCACCTTCACGCCGGAAGCGGTTAAACGGCTGACCGATGTCCTGCTGGCCAGCCACGAAAGCACCGCGCAAATCGTTGATGCCCGCCCTGCTCCGCGCTTTAACGCGCTGGTTGACGAGCCGCGTCCTGGCCTGCGTCGTGGGCATATTCCCGGTGCGCTCAACGTGCCGTGGGGCGATCTCGTGATTAACGGAGAGCTGAAAACCACCAACGAGCTGGAGGCTATTTTTGCCCGTCAGGGTGTCGATTTGCAGAAGCCCATTATCGTTAGCTGTGGTTCTGGGGTGACGGCCGCCGTGGTAGCGCTGGCGCTGGCAACCCTGGACGCTCGCGACGTGACGCTATACGACGGTTCCTGGAGTGAATGGGGCGCGCGCGCCGACTTACCCATTGAGCCTGCGCAATAATGGATAATCGCCTGGCCCCGCTCCTGTCGCGCGGGGAGTCACTGACCCGCGCCGAATATCGGGTATTGGCCCATTTAACGGAGCATCCGTTACTGGTAGGCAATATCACCGTGCGTCAGTTGGCGCAGGCGACGTTCGTTTCCACCGCTACGATTATGCGGCTGTGCCAGAAACTGGGGTTTAGCGGCTACAGCGAGTTTATCTGGCACTGCAAAACCCTGCTGGCCGAAACACCGCATATCGCCGCTCAGCCAGGCGAGTCCGGCGTTGTTTAACCGCTTTATCGCCAACTATCAGCAAACTTTCCAGTGGGCAACAGCCCAAAAGCGCCAACGCTTTACGCACCTGCTGCGTGAACAGGAGCGTTTTTTCCTCTATGGCGCGGGGTTTTCTTATCTGTTTGCTGAATATTTCACCAAGAAATTGCAGGTATTAGGCAAAACGGCGTTTATCTCCGGGCCTGGCGACAGCCGGAATATTTTCCTCAGCAACGCCTCGCGTTATCAGGTTTTTATTGCCGTGTCGCGCAGCGGTGAAACCGAGCAGGTGCTCGATAAAGCGCGCATCGCCCGTAATGTGGGTATGACGGTGGTCGCCTTTACCCGTGCATCAGCCAACCCGTTGGCAGAACTCGCCGACCTGCATTTTGCGCTGTATGACGAAGCGGTGCACTTCGCCGCCGAAGCCGCAGGCGTGACATCGTTTGAGTCGAATTTGGTGCTGTTAATGGATTTACTGCTGCTGGAAGCGACGGGGTAGATACGACTCACGCTTGTCGGGCGTAGTTACGGGGCTTTTGCCGGATGGCGGCGAAAACGCCTTATCCGGCCTACAAATATTGCGAA
Organism: Kluyvera sp.; assembly: GCA_051656825.1. Lineage (GTDB taxonomy): Bacteria > Pseudomonadota > Gammaproteobacteria > Enterobacterales > Enterobacteriaceae > Kluyvera. The sequence continues at coordinate 1,056 of JBOFJM010000193.1, read as the reverse complement.
ACCGTAGGCCTGATAAGCGCTGCGCCATCAGGCAAAGCTCTGCATCATTGCCGGATGGCGGCGTGAACGCCTTATCCGGCCTACAGATATTGCGAAACCGTAGGCCTGATAAGCGCAGCGCCATCAGGCAGTGCGCTGTAACATTGCCGAATGGCGGCATGAATGCCTTATCCAGCCTACACGCTACGCCAACTTAGATAATGCGGTTGTTTTTGAAGTCGCGCAGGAAACCGCCCCAGCGGCGTTCGTAGAACGGGGTGATATGCTCGGTGATATAATGGCTGATGCCCTGCTCACCTTTCACCACGCGGCAAATATCAATCGGTTCATCGCCTGGCAACGTATCTGTCGCCACGCTACCTGCGGCGTGAATAATCTCTTCAATGTCACCGTCGGCTTCAATCCCAATCAGCAGGTTTGCTTCACCATCCGCGCTCTCTTTGATAGAGCAGATAAACGCACGTTTTACCGGTTTGAGGGTTTTAAACAGCGTGGTAAGTGAATCAATCATTTGCGCTGGCGGTTGGGCAACCTCGGACAAAATCAGCGATTCGCCGCCTTCCAGCACTTCTTGAGTGCTCAGCGGGCTACCTTCTTCGCCAATCAAATGGCTGATTTCACGCGGGGTGAACTCTTTGCCAGTCGGCAGTTTGGCATTGAGGAACAGCGTCTCGCCCAGCGTCATTTCAAACAGCGTACGCACCGGCATAACCACAAACGCTTGCTCATCTTCCACCGCTTGCTGTAAGGCTTCCAGCGAGGTGAAAAAGGGGATAACCGTCGTGCCGTCGTCTTTTTCCCAGTGCTGCAAATCCAGTGCACTGTCTTCAACAATCTGCTCACCTTCCGCTGCGCTTCCGGGAACCCAGACGGTTGATTCCAGCAACGTGCGGAAAAATGCCGGGCGGTGAGCCGGTTCGGTCGCCGCTTGTTCCAGCAGGGTTTCTAATTCGTTTTTGCTTTCGGACATAGAGATTCCAGATAGGTGTATTCCCCTCACACTCCCCACAAGAGTGAGTGTGAGGGGAAAAACTTACTCAGCGGTCAACAGATTGG
>JBOFJM010000192.1:0-1584 GCA_051656825.1 Kluyvera sp. | reverse complement strand
TATCATGATGCCAACCGGAAGCGAAGAGACAGAAACCGGTGAGAAGTTTGAAGACAACGCACTGCCGTGGGACAGCATTAATGCTGCCACCTATGTGAAGTCTGGCGACATGAAACCGTTCGAGCCTCAGCTGTTGCAACTGCATAGTCAGCGTATTGCGGCTGATCCAGAGTTCCAGTACATCGCCAAAGATATTGCGCGCTTCAATGCCTTAAAGGATAAGCGCAGTATTGTTTCTCTGAACTACGCACAGCGTGAGAAAGAGAACGAAGAGGACGATGCTACCCGTCTTGCGCGCGTCAACGATCGCTACAAACGGGCAGGCAAGCCGCTACTGAAGAAACTGGACGACCTGCCGAAGGATTACAAAGAACCGGATCCGTACCTCGACGAAACGGTTAATATCGCCATTGATTTGGCGCGGCTTGAGAAGGCCAGCCCCGCAGAGCAACCCGCTGTGAGCAAATAACTCTCTAACAGGCACAAGCAATTGTGCCTGTTTTTTTTAGCTCTCTCGTCTTCACGTCAACAACTATGCTACAAAATGTAAAGTTGTGTCTTTCTCGTGACTTAGCCTAATGTAATCGTTGAAAATCGCCGGATTGCCCCTACGATATGGGTAATCGCATAGTGCGTTTTGTTATGAAGAGGTTAAAAGTAAATTATGATGCGAATCGCGCTCTTCCTGTTGACCAACCTTGCTGTGATGGTTGTGTTTGGGCTGGTGCTTAGCCTGACAGGAATTCAGTCGAGTAGTATGACTGGGCTGTTGATTATGGCGCTGCTGTTTGGTTTTGGTGGCTCCATTGTCTCGTTGATGATGTCGAAATGGATGGCGTTGAAATCTGTCGGTGGGGAAGTGATTGAGCAACCGCGTAATGAGCAGGAACGTTGGCTGCTGAATACCGTGGCTCGTCAGTCCCAGCAGGTGGGCATTGCCATGCCGCAGGTGGCGTTGTATCACGCGCCGGATATTAACGCGTTTGCGACCGGTGCACGCCGTGATGCCTCGCTGGTTGCGGTCAGCACCGGCCTGTTGCAGAACATGAGCCGTGACGAAGCCGAAGCGGTCATCGCCCATGAAATCAGCCATATCGCTAACGGCGATATGGTTACCATGACGCTGATTCAGGGGATCGTGAACACCTTTGTTATCTTTATCTCGCGCGTTATCGCGCAGATTGCTGCCGGTTTCCTCGGTGGCAACCGTGATGATGGCGAAGAGAGCAGCAACGGCAACCCACTTATCTACTTTGCGGTAGCCACGGTGCTGGAACTGGTGTTTGGTATTCTGGCGAGCATTATCACCATGTGGTTCTCGCGTTACCGTGAATTCCATGCGGATGCCGGGTCAGCTAAATTGGTCGGTCGCGAGAAGATGATTGCCGCGTTGCAGCGTCTGAAAACCAGCTATGAACCGCAGGAAGCCAGCAGCATGATGGCGTTTTGCATTAACGGTAAATCGAAGTCACTGAGCGAAATGTTTATGACGCACCCACCGTTAGATAAACGTATTGAAGCGCTGCGTAGCGGCGAATACATGAAATAAGCGAAAGCGCCTCAGTTGAGGCGCTTTTTTTTAGC
>JBOFJM010000191.1:0-4496 GCA_051656825.1 Kluyvera sp. | reverse complement strand
GGCAAAACCGAGGAAAATAACAATACCGCCGACGTTATAGAAAATAATCGTCAGAATGTTGCCGCCGGTTGGGAAGGTAGAGGCAATAAAACCGATGGCAAAAATCACAATCAGCATGGAGACAATGGCAATACCGGTTCTTTGCGATCCCATTTTGAAATCACGCGGCAGGTGATCGTATTTACGGCGCAGGTTCAGATACGCCAACATGATAAACAGCGGCGGTAGCATCGAGGCGGCGGCGGTCATGTTGATGATGGTGTTCATTAAATCCTGTACGGTGCTGGAGCCGAGCATAGGAATAATCATCAGTGGAATCACAATCAGGAACTGAATCCACGCCGCACGAGCAGGCACACCATTTTTATTCAGCTCAACGGTTTTCTTACCGAAAATACCGCTCGGAATTTCAGAGAAGAAAATTTTAACCGGTGTGGCTGTCCACATCAGCAGAGAACCAAACATCGCAGTGAAAGAAACCAGCCCAACAAAGCGGTTAATCAGGATCTCCGGCAGGCCAAAATAGACCGCCATACCGTGGAATACCTGCACTGAGCCGCCGGTAAATTTCAGCTCTTTGCTGCTGACAAAGACGTTAATCAGCACCGACGAAATAGAGTACAGCACGCCAATAAAAATACCGGCCAGGATAATCACTTTAACGAAAGACTTTGAGCCGTCATTGACGTAGACCGCGACCGATTCCGCGCCGCCTGCCGCCATGAAAATCCACGTCGTAATGCCGAGGAATGCCCAGTTAAAGTTAGGGATCATCGCATCTACGGTAATCGGATCTGCCGGCTGAATACCGCCCACCAGCGCCGTGCCGGACAGCAAAATATACGACAGCGTCAGCAGCAGCATTAATGATGAAGTGACCGATGTAATCGGCCCCAGCATTTTCGCACCATTGGTAGACACCCACGTAGATAACGCAAACAGCGCCATACTCAGCACCGTGGTGGCAATTGGCGTCAGGATATACTCATAGCCCAGGAACGCATACGACGCATAGGCAATAACGCGTGGCAGTAATGAAGTGAAAAAGAACAGGTTAACAAACCAGTAGGTATACGCCGTAATAAAGGCCCAGCGCCCACCCAGCGCGCTTTTCACCCAGGCATACACCCCTGCTTCTGAGTTTTTATTCAGTGAAACGAACTCCGCGATAATCAGGCAGAACGGAATAAAGTAAACCAGCGTGGCCAGAAAAAACATCGGAGCCGATGCTAACCCAAGTTCGATATTGTTATTAATGACGTTATTAAAACTGTAAACAGCGGCAAATGTCAGCGATAGCAGGCCAAATTTACCGATGGTATTACGTTTAGAATCAGACATAACACATCTCCACACAGTCTCCTTCAGTGGGTAGCGAGAAGGGTCTGCGTTGTTTGTAGGATATACACTTCATCCTTCAAACCACCTGATGGTCGGCGGCCTGAAGGATGAAGTGTACAGAGGCAGTTAATTATCGATGTTTATTTTAGTAAAATATTTAGTAAAACAAAGGATAAAACTCGATTAGCTTTAACTCGATCACGAAAATGGCTGAATGGTACGTAATGATGAAAGGCGCAACGGCTCGCCAGTCGAGATAACGGCTGGCGAGCAGAGGCTGATTATTTCGCTACTTTAGGAATGGAGTTTGAATCAACGTGTTGACTTTTCTTCTGTTTGTTCTCAAATCGGGTGATCCACCACCAGGCAAGCCCTGAGAAAACAGCGGTCATAAAGACGTTAACAAAGAAGGCGTTCACCAGATCCACCCCCGGCGGGAATGCAGAAGCCGTCATGCTGACCACGAAGATAATCATCAGCATCGACACCACGCACATCCCTACCGTTCGCGAGCCCATGCGGAAGTCACGCGGAGTATCATCGTGTTTCCAGCGGAAGACAAAATAGGCCGCCATAATAAATATCGGTGGCAGCATCGCCGTTCCTGCCGTCAGGTTGATGGCGGTATTCATCATCTGCTGAACGCTGGCAGAGCCAAAACCATTGACAATCAACATCAGCAGCACAAACACAAACTGCCACCAGGCCGCGCGAACCGGCACGCCGTGGGCGTTCAGTTCGGTGGTTTTCTTGCCGTAAATCCCTTCAGGAATTTCAGAGAAGTGAATTTTGACCGGAGCCGCCGTCCACATCATCATGCTGCCGAAAATGGCGATGAACAGGATAATGCCGACAAAACGCCCCATCAGCGCTTCGGAAATATGGAAATAGGCGCCGAGGCCGGTAAAGATTTCCACCATTCCCGCAGCGTAGGTGAGATCTTCGCGCGCCACAAAGACGTTCACCAGTAGCGAGCCGAGCGCATACATGCCGCCAATCAGCACACCGGCGGTAATAATCACTTTAATAAATGATTTCTGCCCGCCTTTGGTGTCATTCAGGTACGCCGCAACGGTTTCCGCACCGCCTGCCGCCTGGAAAATCCAGCACATAATGCCGAGCGTCGCCCAGTTGATGGTTGGCTCCATCGCCGACAGCGTAATCGGCTGCGCCGGAACGTGCCCGCTGCCCAGCGCCGTCAGCGCGCCCACAACATAAATCGCGAACAGCGCGAATACGCCATAAGCCACGCACTCTGAGATTTTACCCAGCCACGTCGCCCCTTTGGTCGAGATGTGAGTCGCCATTGCGAACAGCACAATAGAGATTAGCGACGTCACCATTGGCGAGAACGGAATGGCGTAACCCATAATGGCGTAAGAAGCGTAGGCCACCACATTCGGCAGCAGCGACAGGAAGAAGAACAGGTTCACAAACCAGTACAGGAACGAGCCAAGATAGGCTGCTCGCGTCCCCAGCGGCTGCTTCAGCCATGCGTACATGCCTGATTCAGAATGTTTATTCGCCGAGACAAATTCAGCGATGATAAAGACGAAAGGTATGAAATAAACCACGGTCGCGAACAAGAAAATAGGCGCAGAACTCAGGCCTAGTTCGATGTTGTTATTCACGATATTTCGTACGTTAAATACCGCGGTAAACGCCATCGACAGCAGCGCGAACTTACCTATTTTTGCACGAATTGATGCGGACATACGTCCTCCGAAAAATCACATAACCCCTGGTGGGCTGATACAGGTAAAGGCCAGCGGGCAACGCCGCTGGCCGGGTACTGATAACACGTACCGTTATTTATTCAGGAAATAGCCATCTTCAATCGTGACTCTAAGCACCACTTTTTTTACCCGCTCATCGCAGATAAAACGGTAGGCTTCTTCGGTATCACAAATCACCATTTGCCCTTCATGAACCTGCACCGTTTCCCCAATCCCTTTCAGGTATTCGCGGTCGGTTTCATCGCGATAGCAGGCCACGGTTTGCAGTTGCTCTTTCGGCGCAAACTCAATTTTTTGCTGCCCTTGCAGGTAGTAATGCACTTCAAAATAGCGGCGATTGCCGACAAACAGCGCGTCGGTGGTGCTATCGGTCGTCACGCGGTAAGAGAGCGAATCACCAATGGAATGCGCCACACCGGGGCGAATATTGTCGATATTATTGATGGCTTCCACACAGCGCTGCCATTTACGTCCACTGTGATAAATCTGCTTAAACTGTTCTAAATTATCGAGAACTCTCATTGTTCAGCCTCGCTGTGTGAAACGGAAGAAAAGAAATCAGCGCCGAAATCATGATTCGCGAGCGCCTGCGAGGTGCTGCGCCCGCCTTCCAGCGGCAGCAGCGTAAAACCGTAATTGAAGGGTTGGAGCCACACGCGCCAGCTATCCAGCACTTCGCTCCCCCACGAGTTGGAGCCGAGGCCAAGCAGTTGCGCGTCGATATTCAGCGTGATGTCATCGCTGCGTTGCAGCTCATTGCAGTGCTGTGCGGCGTGCAGATTTTCAGCGGTGTAGTGCCAGGCGCTGACGTTAATTGGCTTACGCGGAACCACCTGCAAGCCGCTGCCATGACGGTCAGTAAACGACGCCCAGCGCACATGCTGGCGGTTACCGTTGTTCTGCGGGAACGGATAGTTAACGAACATGTCATCAACGGTGGTATGCCAGAGATCGATAATATTGCTCTGCTGGCTGTCAGCGTAGTTCTCGCCAGGGCCACGGCCATAGTAATCAACCTGCTCAAACTGGCCGTTAATCCCCATCATAAAGCCGATACACGGCACGATATGCGGATAGTCGCCGTAGCGCTCGCCCTGCAACTCAACGTTAATATGCCCCTGTGGGGTAATCTGCCAGCGATAAGTACAACGCATACCGAAATCAAATACCGGCGGTGCAATAATCGTGCGAGTTGAGATAACCACCGTGTCGCCGTGCATTTCAGCGTTAAACTCGCGCAAATGCTCTTGCATAATCGGCAGGTGCGCGGGTTCCCACAGCCCTTCAAACTCCTGCTTATGGTTATCAATCATCGGCTTAAAGAAGTTAATTTTCGGCTCACGAGTGACCTGATTAACCCCATTCACCTGCCATTCTGTCAGCTTGCCGCTCACTTTTGAGAACACAGCGTGGAAGTTG
>JBOFJM010000190.1:0-5170 GCA_051656825.1 Kluyvera sp. | reverse complement strand
GCACCGATTTCCCTGCGGGGCCGAGGGGATTGTCAAGGGGGACTCGGCAGTCCCCCTTGACCCGTTCACAGGAACAGGTGCTTCATGTTCTACAAAACATCAGGTGAACGGAATGTGGCGCTTAACTGACCAGCATTACGCTATTCGCGCCCTTTCTTCACCCTCTAGCTATCAGGCAATATTCAGATATTTGTGCGTCTGCATCGACAAACGCCAGTTACGAGCAATACAGGTTTCAATGCACAGACGCGTGGCGTCGTCTTTTTGACTGATTGGCTGAAGCGCAATCACGCGCGGTTTATCGTCGGCAAGCGTTTCCAGCAGCTCATCCAGCGCTTCAATATCGCGCACACGGCCTACCGGATGTTTAATTTCATCGGCACGTTCCAGCGCCTGCGACAGCACATCGTAACCGCCGCGCATATTCACCTTCGGCGACACGGTAACCCATGTATTGTGGCTACAGCGAACTTCGTGCGTGCCGCTGGTTTCGATCTGGCAGCTATAACCGTTTTGCTCCAGCAGAGTGGTTAGCGGCGTGAGATCGTGAATACACGGTTCACCACCGGTAATCACCACATGACGCGCCGTCCAACCCTGGCGGCCAATAATCGCCAGCAGGTCATCACTGCTCGCTGCGCCCCATTTGTCGCTCTCTTTCGTTTTCGCCAGAATACTGAACAGAGACACTTCCCGATCGCTCAGCTTTTCCCAGGTATGTTTAGTATCACACCAGGCGCAGCCTACCGGGCATCCCTGTAAACGGATAAAGATGGCGGGGACGCCAGTAAAATAACCTTCGCCCTGTAGGGTCTGAAACATCTCGTTAATCGGGTACTGCATCATCAACTCTTCAGTAGTGGTAAACCATTATTATTGCATATTTCACGACAACTATCCCGCGCACTTCCTGCGCTGACAGTGCAAAACCATACACGGGCGTGCATTAACAACGCAGTGGTAGCGTATTTTGCTTACCCGATTACAGCTAACAGCGAACTCCACCATCGCTGAGAATTATTTCACTCTATTGTAGGTTTGTTGATTGCTTTATTTTTAAATTTAATCACCTAACACTTAATATAATTAGCCCCACAACAAAACTACAGACTTATGACAAAAAATATTTATTTACCCACTAACGTAGCCCCAATTACAATGTAACAAGAAATGTTTATTTTTACAGTTAAGAAATAATTTAACGAGCAAGTAAAAATCATTAAAAACAATAAGATAATATATTATCAATTATTTTTTGAATCTTTTCAATTAATGCAATGTCAAATTTAATCCGCACCATTCCAAAACCTTAAAATAGTCTTAAGAGCATTCCACACCGCCACCATCTTTATTTAATCGCCGTTTACTTTTCTCATCCTAGAATCCGCAAACCAACCATGATGAGACCGTATTCATGAACACATTATTAATCACAGGCGTTACCGGTTTTCTGGGTGGAGCCGCACTGGAAGCGATCCTCAATAGCCATAATAAAATAAACTTGCTGCTGTTAGTGCGTGCCAATAACGGTGAAGCCGCTGTCGAGCGGGTGAAGGAAAACATGCGTAAGTTCAATGTCGATGAACGAGCGCTGGCAGGGCTCACGCCGCAGAATATTCTGTTGGGCGATTTAGCCACACCTGAACTCTTCCTCAACGACGCGCGCCTGGAACAGGTGACTCATGTACTGAACTGCGCTGCCGTGGCTTCGTTCGGCAACAACCCGCTCATCTGGAAGGTGAACGTGGAAGGCACGCTACAGTTTGCTCGCCGGATGTCGCAGGTTCGCGGGTTACAGCGCTTTCTGCATGTGGGCACGGCGATGTCCTGCTCGCCACAGCCAGACTCTCTGGTCGCTGAAAGCGCCGAGTTCCGCGAGCGTGCAGAACATCTGGTCGAATATACACATTCAAAATCCACCATCGAACAACTGATGCAGCAACATTGCCCAACGCTACCACTGGCTATCGCCAGACCATCGATCGTTGTTGGTCATACCCACCACGGCTGTCAACCTTCCAGCAGTATTTTCTGGGTCTTTAGCATGGGATTGATGCTGCAAAAATTCATGTGTTCAATGGAAGATCGGATCGACGTGATCCCGGTAGATTATTGCGCCAGTGCGCTGCTGATGTTGCTCCACGCCCCGCTCACGCAGGGAGAAGTGGTGCATATTTCCGCCGGGGAAGAGAGCAGCGTGCGCTTTGCCGATATTGATAACGCAATGGCGTCCGCGCTGGAGCAGGCCCCCGTTGGCGATAAATACGCCCAGGTGAGCTATGAAACATTGGTGAAAATGCGCCGTGAGCTGAAAACTATCTTTGGCCCGTGCAACGAGCGCCTGATGCTGAAAGCCATACGCCTGTACGGCGCGTTCGCCACTCTTAACGTGCGTTTCAGCAACGATAAGCTACTAAGTATGGGAATGCCGAAACCGCCGCGCTTTACCGACTATATTGACCGCTGCGTACAAACCACTCGCGGGCTGTCGATACCACAGCAAATGGCGGTGGATTTTAAGTAAAAAAAATGCCAGCCCGAGGGCTGGCATTTTTATATCAGATAAAAATCAGACTTATGCCTGACCTTTGATCTCTTTACGACCGTTGTACGGAGCTTGTTCACCCAGAGCTTCTTCGATACGAATCAGCTGGTTGTATTTAGCAACACGGTCAGAACGGCTCATAGAACCAGTTTTGATCTGGCCAGCAGCGGTACCAACAGCCAGGTCAGCGATGGTAGCGTCTTCAGTTTCGCCAGAACGGTGAGAGATGACAGCGGTGTAGCCAGCGTCTTTCGCCATTTTGATCGCAGCCAGAGTTTCGGTCAGGGAACCGATCTGGTTGAATTTGATCAGGATGGAGTTAACGATGCCTTTTTCGATGCCTTCTTTCAGGATCTTGGTGTTAGTTACGAACAGATCGTCACCAACCAGCTGGATTTTGTCGCCCAGAACTTTAGTCTGGTATGCGAAACCATCCCAGTCAGACTCGTCCAGACCATCTTCGATGGACACGATCGGGTACTGTTTGGTCAGTTCTTCCAGGAAGTGGGTGAATTCTTCGGAGGTGAATGCTTTGTTGCCTTCGCCAGCCAGAACGTATTTACCGTCTTTGTAGAATTCAGAAGCTGCACAGTCCATCGCCAGAGTGATGTCTTTGCCCAGCTCATAGCCTGCAGCTTTAACAGCTTCAGCGATTACCGCCAGAGCTTCAGCGTTGGAACCCAGGTTTGGCGCGTAGCCACCTTCGTCACCAACAGCTGTGTTCATGCCTTTAGCTTTCAGAACTTTAGCCAGGTTGTGGAACACTTCAGAACCCATACGTACGGCTTCTTTCAGAGTTTTAGCGCCAACCGGCTGAATCATGAACTCCTGGATGTCAACGTTGTTGTCAGCGTGCTCACCACCGTTGATGATGTTCATCATCGGAACCGGCATGGAGTATTTACCCGGAGTACCGTTCAGTTCAGCAATGTGTGCGTACAGTGGCAGGCCTTTAGCAGCAGCTGCTGCTTTAGCGTTCGCCAGGGACACAGCCAGGATTGCGTTCGCACCGAAGTTGGATTTGTTTTCAGTACCGTCCAGGTCGATCATGATCTTGTCGATGCCAGCCTGATCTTTAGCATCTTTACCCAGCAGAGCCTGAGCGATTGGGCCGTTAACAGCGCCAACAGCTTTCAGTACGCCTTTACCCATGAAGCGAGATTTGTCGCCATCGCGCAGTTCCAGCGCTTCGCGGGAACCAGTAGAAGCACCTGATGGAGCAGCTGCCATACCGACGAAACCACCTTCCAGGTGTACTTCTGCTTCAACAGTCGGGTTACCACGGGAGTCGATGATTTCACGACCGATGATTTTAACGATTTTGGACATTAGGTTTTCCTCAGTACAAGTTAAACTAAAACTCCAGACAAACAACGCCCCTCGTGGGGCGCTGCCGTTCTAACTTTTCTTACTTCGCTTGACGCTTCTGATGCTCGCTGGCGGCTTTCACAAAGCCTGCAAACAGCGGATGCCCATCACGCGGCGTAGAAGTAAACTCCGGATGGAACTGACAAGCCACGAACCACGGGTGGTTCGGAACTTCGATGATCTCGACCAACTGATCATCACCGGAACGGCCCGCAACGCGCAGACCCGCAGCTTCAATCTGTTTCAACAACATGTTGTTGACTTCATAGCGGTGACGGTGACGCTCAACGATTGTTGGCTCGCCGTACATCAGGCGCACCAGGCTGTCATCGCTAAGCTGACACTGCTGCGCGCCGAGGCGCATAGTGCCGCCGAGATCGCTTTTCTCTGTACGAACTTCGACATTGCCATCTTCATCACGCCATTCGGTAATGAGCGCCACAACCGGGTACTTACAGTCTGGCACAAATTCCGTAGAATTGGCGTTCTCCATCCCCGCTACGTTGCGCGCAAACTCAATCAGCGCAACCTGCATACCCAGGCAGATGCCCAGATAAGGAATTTTGTTTTCACGCGCATAGCGTGCGGTAGCAATTTTACCCTCAACACCACGGTAGCCGAAGCCGCCTGGAATCAAGATAGCATCCAAATCTTTCAGAATTTCGACACCACGTGTTTCAACATCTTGCGAATCGATCAATTTGATGTTGACGGTTACACGATTTTTCAGGCCACCGTGTTTCAGCGCTTCAATAACGGATTTGTAGGCGTCCGGCAGTTCAATGTACTTGCCGACCATACCAATCGTAACTTCGCCTGCCGGATTAGCTTCTTCGTAAATAACCTGTTCCCATTCGGCCAAGTTTGCTTCCGGGCAGTTCAAGCTGAATCGTTTACAAATATAATCGTCCAGCCCCTGAGATTTCAACAGGCCTGGAATTTTATAAATGGAATCGACATCTTTCATTGAAATAACGGCTTTTTCTGGCACGTTACAGAACAATGCAATTTTTGCACGCTCGTTGGCCGGAACCGCGCGATCGGAACGACAGATCAGAATATCAGGCTGAATACCGATAGACAGCAGCTCTTTTACGGAGTGCTGAGTCGGTTTAGTTTTGACTTCACCGGCAGCGGCCAGGTAAGGAACCAGAGTCAGGTGCATGAACAGCGCGTGTTCACGACCAATATCTACCGCTAATTGGCGAATCGCTTCCAGGAATGGCAGGGATTCGATATCACCGACAGTACCGCCAA
>JBOFJM010000189.1:0-8866 GCA_051656825.1 Kluyvera sp. | reverse complement strand
GCAGTTCAACCGGTAGATGATAAAGCAGGGTGAGTTTGGCTGGCAGGGGAACCTCCGGCACTTCATGGAGCAACGGAATCGCCCAGCCCGGCAGCAACTCCTCGCTGGGCGTAATCAGGTTTTCCCCTAATGGCAGGCTTTGTAGCAGGCCGGAGCGGTGAATGATGGCTAATACCCGCTGCGCTTGCGCCATGCTGAGGCGTGGGCTTTGGCGTAGTGCTAAATAGCAGAAACCGAGGCTAATACTGTGGCTTACCTGGCGCAGATCGCCTAACTCCTCTGGCTTACCGATGGCTATCTGTACCGGATGCTGACAGCTTGTACCTAAACCCTGTTCAAAAAGCTGTGGCGTTATCCAGTATTCAATGGCTTGCAGCAGTGGATGGCTCAGATGGTAGCGAGAGTGGCTCTCAAGGCGAACCCACTCCGGCTCAAAGATTTTCAGCATAAACGGCCCCGTGCCCTGCGTGGGAATATCCGGGTGTGCCAGCACGCTACAGTAACTTGCCAGACGGTGCGGTAGCCAAAAGTCCGGGCGATGCAGCGTAAATGTCAGGCACTGAGGGTGGGTTTGTTCAATGGTATCGACGCTGGAAAACAGCTTTGCCAGCTCGGGCAACTCCATCAACATCAGCAACCGGCGGCGCAACTGCTCTGTTTCTACGGCGTCGCCGTTGTGCCAGTGCAACGTCGAGCGGATATAAAACTGCCAGCAAAGCCCGTCGGCAGAAACCGACCAGTGATGCGCCAAATCCCCCTGCGGTTGGGAGGCATCGCGGTTGAAGCGGGTCAAGCCAGAGTAAATTTGCCCGGCCAGATGTTGTTCGGCACGGCCTGCTAAAAAACCCGGATGCAATGGCTCTAAAGGCCGGTAGTAGGGGATACGCAGCGTGGGCGTGTTGTTTTGCCATTGGCCGCCGAGAAACGGGTGCAGCAGCGCCCGTAGTTCGACCGGCGCAATTTGCGCCAGCTCCAGCGCATTGTGCTGCTGCCCACGGTTGAGCGCTATCTCCATCATCTCGTTGCGCAGGGCATCTGGCGAGGTATGAAACGTCAAACGCCCGCGTTTGCCGCGCCCCGACTGCGACTGCCAGCTCAGCCATCCCGCCTCTTGCGCCTGGCGCAGCAGTGTGCGCACGTGCCGCTCACTACAAAAGCAGCGCGCCGCCAGCTCGGCGTGGTGGCCTGTTGCTCATCACCCTGCGAAGGTTGCCACAGACGTTGGAATTGATTTAAACGGTTTAACTGGCGCATAAAAACCCGGAACAATAAATATGAAGTATTCAGTATTACTTCCGTATATCCCAGCGGATACTGAGTGGCAAGAGAGCACGATCACGAGCGGGATAAAAAATGGCAAAACTGGCGGCGTTTGATATGGATGGCACACTTTTGATGCCAAATCATCGATTGGGTGACAGAACCGTGGCGGCATTACAACGGCTGCGCGAACACAATATCACGCTGACGTTTGCCACGGGCCGACACGTGCTGGAGATGCGCCCGCTGGTGGAAAAGCTGTCGCTCAACGCGTTTTTGATTACCAGCAACGGTACTCGCGTTCATTCACCGCAGGGTGAGCTATTACATCAAAGCGATCTCCCCCCAGATGTCGCAGAGCTGGTGCTGCATAGCCATTGGGATACTCAGGCCAGCATCCACATCTTTAACGATAACGGTTGGTTTACCGGATACGAAGTCCCGCAGATGTTGCAGGCGCACTCTCTGAGCGGTTTTCGTTATCAGTTGTGCGACTTGCGACGGATCCCCGCGCATCAGGTGACTAAAATCTGTTTCTGTAGCGATCACGACTCTCTCTGCCATCTGCGAATTCAACTGATGGAAGCGTTAGAGGATCGCGCTGATATCTGCTTTTCGGCGGTAAACTGCCTGGAAGTGCTGCCGCTTGGCAGTAATAAAGGCTCGGCGCTGGCGGTATTGGGTTCGCATCTTGGCGTCGAGATGGGCGAATGTATGGCTTTTGGCGATGCGATGAACGACCGTGAAATGTTAGAGCGCGTGGGCCGTGGCGTGATCATGGGCAACGCGATGGGGCAGCTTAAAGCTGCGCTGCCTCACTTACCGATTATCGGAGACTGCAACACTCAGGCGGTTTCCCACTATTTAACACATTGGCTGGACACACCTAATCTTCCTTATTCCCCCGAATAGAGAGACCTTCCAGCAAGCCAGGCTTAATCAGCCTGGCTTTTTTTATTGCCTACTCGACTTCCCCGTATCAGATTACCTTCGGTGGTATCTGGGGAGGCGTATTACGATATTTTTCTAGCAACGCACGGGCAATGGCTTCGGTTTCTGCATCGGCATTACCGCTGATATCTGCTGGCCGGAAGTGCATCTGAAAGGCACTGAGTGTTTTCCGCGTTTCTTCATCCAGAATGCCATTCTGGGGGATCTGGTCATAGCCGTACTGCTTCAGTAATGTCTGAATGGTGTTGACCTCAGCAGGGGAGTCCGGTGAACGATCTGCAAGATATTTGCTGACGGTCGATTTATCAGGCCAGGCACCTATCCCCATTGTAGCAAGGCGCTCCCAGGGGAATAGTTTTCCAGGATCTTGTTTACGAAGAGGGGCAATGTCGCTGTGTCCGAGCACATTATCAGGCGAAATCTGATAACGTTGAATAATATCCCTGGCGATGGCAGCCACGGCGACTATCTGGTTTTCGTTGAAAGGATACCAGGTTCGCCGTCCCAACAGACTATCGGTATACCCTGGGTTGACAATTTCTATTCCGATAGAAGTATCATTGAGGTTGGTTCTGCCATTCCAACTGCTGACACCGGCGTGCCATGCCCGCTTGTTTTCGTCAACTAACTCAAAGACGACGGGTTTATCCTGTATTAATTGCGGTTCTTTCGGCACCAGGTAATGGGCGCTGACCAGGTTCTTTGTGAGTGTTTTCAGTGAGTGATAGTCATCCAGTGCGGTATAGTGCATAACAAGAAACCGAACCCTTTCATTCTGACTGGTGGCCTTAAAAGCATGGTTGGCAAAATAATCTTTACGCGCCTCAATGTCAGTCGGGCGCGTTGCACAACCTGACAACATGACCGCCAGAATGGCTGATGCCATTACCTTCTTAATTACCGCCGAATGGGGTGATAAAATATCTTTCTGCATTATTGTAAGCTCCATTTAGAATACTGAGTCGCCCCTTTAGGGGGACGCCTGTGTTAAATTTGTTGTGTCTGTGAGTGGGCTGTTTTTATTTATAAGGTGCAGGAGAGGTTGGGCGGATATCTTCATGGCAGGGTTAAGGCTCTCAATGGCGTGGCCCTATAAAGCGGGTTCTTTTCTCTCGAAGGGAATAATTTCAACTTCGTCGCTGAGTCATTCAGCTATGGAGTGACATTATTTAAATAAAAGCCCTTAAATATCTTTTTGCGCTATAGCAGTAGAACGCCCTCTTTCTTCTGATGAGTTAATCTATGTGGGGTTCTGTTATTTCAAATGTCAGCCGTTAAAGTTAAATTACAAATATAAAAATAAGTAATTCTGGCGAGATGGTATTATCCAGACTGTCTGGGGGCTATCGGTTTTATACCTGATTTAAATGTGTTGAAAATACTAGCGGTCTGCTGGAGATAGACATTGTTAGGAGGGAGTTATTGGGTTTAATACGGTGGTGGTTACACAGGGTCAACAGTAGCTTTTCCCACATGTAAGGAAGCACCGACGCAACGATGAACGCACGGTGCTTTACAGGCTGGACGAGATAACGGTTCTTAATCGAACGGCATCGTCTTCTAAAAGGCGGGTTTTTATTGTGCGAGTAACTGGTTGATTTTGTTATGCCACGGTGCAACGTCGCCAATATTTTCCGAAACCCACTGCGGGTTGTAGTAGGTATCCAGGTAACGCTCGCCGCTATCGCACAGCAGAGTAACGATAGAACCTGTTTTCCCCTCTGCGCGCATTTGCGCCGCCAGTTGCAGGGCGCCCCACATATTGGTGCCGGTTGATGCACCGACTTTCCGTCCCAGTTGACTTTCCAGCCACTGCGCGGTGGCGACGCTCGCGGCATCGGGCACTCGCATCATGTCATCGACCACATCGGGAATAAACGACGGCTCAACGCGCGGGCGACCAATCCCTTCAATTTTGCTGCCGATGGAACCGCGCAGGCTGGCGTCACGGCTGTGCCAGTAATCCATAAACACTGAATTTTGCGGATCAACGACCATCAACTGCGTTTCGTAACCCTGGCAGCGAATATAGCGGCCAATGGTGGCGGAAGTGCCGCCAGTCCCGGCGCTCATCACTATCCAGGCTGGTACTGGGTGCGGCTCGTGGGACATCTGGCGGAAAATGCTGTCGGCGATATTATTGTTGCCACGCCAGTCGGTGGCGCGTTCAGCGTAGGTGAACTGATCCATATAATGGCCGTTCAGCTCGCGCGCCAGCGTTTCAGAAGCGGCGTAGATTTCCGCCGCGTTGTTGACGAAATGACAGCGCCCGCCGTAGAACTCAATTTGTTCCACCTTGCGTTTCGCAGTACAAGAAGGCATGACGGCGATAAACGGCAACCCCAACAGCCGCGCAAAATAGGCCTCGGACACCGCCGTTGAACCGGATGACGACTCAATGATTGGCGTGCCTTCCTGAATCCAGCCGTTGCACAAACCGTACAGGAACAGCGAGCGCGCTAAACGGTGCTTCAGGCTGCCAGTTGGGTGCGTACTTTCATCTTTCAAATAGAGCTGAATACCGGGGAAGGCGGGCAGCATCAGGCGAATCAAATGCGTGTCGGCGCTGCGTTGGTAATCGGCGTTGATTTCACTAATCGCGTTTTTGACCCAGGTGCTTTTCATCATCATTTCCCGTTTGTCATTTTGTGCCCAGCTTAGCGAAAAGTGCAGAAAAAATTGTTGCTATCTAACCTTTAAAATACAATTAAGAGAGAAATATTTTCTCTCGGTGGGCGAAATGTTAGATAAAATTGACCGAAAGCTGCTGGCTTTGCTCCAGAATGATTGCACACTCTCTTTGCAGGCGTTGGCAGATGCCGTTAATCTGACTACCACACCGTGCTGGAAACGGCTCAAACGGCTGGAAGATGACGGTGTGTTGCTGGGTCGCGTGGCGCTGCTGGACGCCGAAAAACTTGGCTTAGGATTAACGGCCTTTGTGCTGATAAAAACACAACATCACAGCAGCGACTGGTACAGCCTTTTTGTGAGCGAAGTGACGCAAATGCCTGAAGTGTTGGGCTTCTGGCGCATGGCGGGGGAGTATGACTACCTGATGCGCGTCCAGGTTGCGGACATGAAACGCTACGATGATTTTTATAAAAGCCTGGTGAACCGCGTCCCCGGATTGTCAGACGTCACCTCAAGCTTTGCGATGGAACAAATTAAATACACCACAGCGCTCCCCATCGAATAACGCTTTCTCTGGGATCTAACTCTATGAATTTCAAGGTGTCATGGCGTATGCCTCGGCATCTTGAAAAACGGTGAGTGTACACGTTCAGGATTTTACCGCGTGCGATTATTTGCTCAATTAAGTTGGTACTTCCGCCGGGAATGGCGTCGTTATCTCGGCGCAGTCTCGTTGCTAATCATCATTGCCATCCTGCAACTCATCCCGCCTAAAGTGGTGGGGATTGTGGTTGATGGCGTGACTCAACATCGCCTCACCACCGGACAGGTGATGATGTGGCTAGGCACTATGGTATTGATTGCCGTGGTGGTTTATCTGCTGCGCTACGTTTGGCGCGTACTGCTGTTTGGCGCGTCCTATCAGTTGGCGGTCGAACTGCGCGAAGACTTTTACCGTCAGCTGAGCCGCCAGCATCCCGAATTTTATCTGCGCTACCGCACCGGTGATCTCATGGCGCGCGCCACCAATGACGTTGACCGCGTCGTTTTTGCCGCTGGGGAAGGCGTGTTAACGCTGGTTGACTCACTGGTGATGGGCTGCGCGGTGCTGATTGTGATGTCCACACAGCTGAGCTGGCAGTTAACGCTGTTGGCGTTGCTGCCGATGCCGGTTATGGCGCTGGTGATCCATCGCTACGGCAACCTGCTGCATGAACGCTTTAAAGTGGCTCAGGCGGCATTTTCCAGCCTTAATGACCGCACCCAGGAAAGCCTGACCAGTATTCGGATGATCAAAGCCTTTGGCCTTGAGGATAGGCAATCAGCGCAGTTTGCCGCTGATGCGGCAGATACCGGCGTAAAAAATATGCGCGTGGCGCGCATTGACGCCCGTTTCGACCCGACGATATATATCGCCATCGGTATGGCTAACCTGCTGGCGATCGCCGGGGGAAGCTGGATGGTGATGCAAGATGAGCTGACGCTCGGACAGCTCACCAGCTTTATGATGTATCTGGGGCTGATGATTTGGCCGATGCTGGCGCTGGCCTGGATGTTCAACATTGTGGAGCGCGGCAGCGCGGCCTATAGCCGTATCCGCACGCTACTGGCGGAAGCGCCCGTGGTTAACGACGGTGACCAACCGGCTCCTGAAGGGCGTGGTTCGTTGGCGCTGGCGATTCACCGCTTTACCTACCCACAAGCCGATAAACCGACGCTGAGCGACGTCAACGTTACGCTGCAACCGGGCAATATGCTGGGGATTTGCGGGCCGACAGGCTCGGGGAAATCGACGATCCTGTCGCTGATTCAGCGCCATTTTGATATCGATGAAGGAGGCATTCGCTTCCACGATATCCCGCTGCGCCAGCTTCAGTTGGACACGTGGCGCAGCCGCCTGGCGGTGGTGAGCCAAACGCCATTTCTCTTTTCTGACACTGTCGCCAGCAATATTGCGCTGGGTTGCCCAAGCGCAACGCAAGAGGAGATTGAGCGCGCTGCACGTTTAGCCTGTGTGCATGACGACATTCTGCGCTTGCCGCAAGGCTATGATACCGAGGTTGGCGAGCGCGGTGTGATGCTTTCCGGCGGTCAAAAACAGCGTATTTCGATTGCTCGAGCGCTGTTGCTGGAAGCGGAAATCCTGATCCTCGACGATGCGCTGTCGGCGGTTGATGGCCGCACCGAGCACCAAATTCTGCATAACCTGCGCCAGTGGGGCGAAGGGCGCACGGTGATTATAAGCGCGCATCGCTTGTCGGCGCTGCTCGATGCCAGCGAAATCATTGTGATGCAGCATGGGCATATTGCCCAGCGTGGGCAGCACGAACAACTGGCGGCGCAGCCTGGGTGGTATCGCGATATGTACCGTTATCAACAGTTAGAGGCTGCGCTCAATGACGTGCCGGAAGAAGACAAACCGGAGGGAGCCGATGCGTAGTTTTGGGCAACTGTGGCCAACCTTAAAACGCCTGCTGGCTTATGGCTCGCCGTGGCGTAAACCGCTGACTATTGCGGTGGTGATGCTGTGGGTAGCGGCGGCGGCGGAAGTCAGCGGGCCGCTGCTGATAAGCTACTTTATTGACAATATGGTGGCAAAAGAGAGTTTACCGCTTGGTAAAGTTGCTGGGCTGGCAGCGGCCTATATCGGCCTGCAACTGCTGGCGGCGGGGCTGCATTACAGTCAGTCGCTGTTGTTTAATCAGGCGGCAGTCGGCGTGGTGCAACAATTGCGCAGCGACGTTATGGATGCCGCGCTACGCCAGCCGCTGAGCGAGTTTGATACGCAACCGGTCGGGCAGCTTATCTCCCGCGTCACCAACGACACTGAAGTGATTCGTGACCTGTATGTAACGGTTGTCGCGACGGTACTGAGAAGTGCGGCGCTGATCGGCGCGATGCTGGTGGCGATGTTCAGCCTTGACTGGCGAATGGCGCTGGTGGCCATTACGATTTTCCCGGCTGTTATGACCGTGATGATTATCTATCAACGCTACAGCACGCCGATTGTGCGCCGCGTGCGCGCCTACCTGGCGGATATCAACGATAACTTTAACGAAGTCATTAACGGCATGAGCGTGATTCAGCAGTTCCGCCAACAGGTGCGCTTTGGCGAGCGTATTGGCGACGTTAGCCGTTCGCACTATATGGCGCGTATGCAAACGCTGCGTCTGGACGGTTTTTTGCTGCGCCCGCTGCTGAGCCTGTTTTCCTCGCTGGTGCTGTGTGGCCTGCTGATGCTGTTCGGTTTTAGCGCACAGGGCACTATCGAAGTGGGTGTGCTGTACGCTTTCATCAGTTACCTGGGCCGGCTCAACGAACCGCTTATCGAACTCACTACTCAGCAGTCGATGCTGCAACAGGCGGTGGTGGCTGGGGAGCGTGTCTTTGAACTGATGGACGGGCCGCGCCAGCAATACGGTAGCGATATGGCCCCGTTAGAGAGCGGTAATATCGATATCGATAATGTTTCGTTTGCTTATCGCGATGACAAACTGGTGCTGCAAAATATTTCGCTGTCGATTCCGGCGCGCAGTTTTGTGGCGCTGGTTGGTCATACCGGTAGCGGAAAAAGTACCCTTGCCAGCCTGTTAATGGGCTATTACCCGCCAAACTCTGGCGAGATCCGCCTCGGAGGCCGCCCGTTACCGAGCTTAAGCCATCAGGTGCTGCGGCAGGGTATTGCGTTGGTGCAACAAGATCCGGTTGTGCTGGCAGACTCGTTCTTTGCCAACGTGACGCTGGGGCGAGAGATCAGCGAAGCGCAGGTTTGGCAGGTGCTGGAAACGGTGCAACTGGCAGCGCTGGCGCGTGGCATGAGCGACGGTATCCACACCCATTTGGGCGAGCAGGGGAATAACCTCTCGGTTGGGCAGAAACAACTGCTGGCGCTGGCGCGGGTGTTGGTGGAAACACCGCAGGTGCTGATTCTTGATGAAGCCACCGCCAATATCGACTCTGGCACTGAGCAGGCCATTCAGCAGGCGCTGGCAGCGGTACGCCAGCACACCACGCTGGTGGT